>CAJJAU010000044.1 GCA_905182275.1 gamma proteobacterium HTCC2207 | reverse complement strand
CGCTGAGATTCGGCATCAAACAGTCGCAGTGACTCAATATCATCATCCATAAGGTCCATGCGGAACGGTGTTTTAACCCCCATCGGGAAGATGTCAATAATCGAGCCGCGGAACGCAAATTCACCGTGCTCAAAGACTGTTTCCACTCGTTTATAGCCAGCTCGGCTGAGCTGGTCTTGCAGCCTTGTTCGATCTAGTTGATCCCCAATCGCATAGCTAAAAGTCCGCGAAGAAACAAAATCAATAGGCGCTGTACGATGCATCAATGTGGTCATTGGGACAATTAGAATGCCCTGATCCGTGGTGGGCAGCTTAGCAAGAGTTTGCAGTCGTGCTGAGATAATATCCTGGTGCGGAGAGAACATGTCATAGGGCAGTGTTTCCCAGTCGGGAAAAACAAGAACAGGCAGGTCTTTTTGGTTAGCAAAAAACTTGATTGCTCGGCTTTGTAATGCTGCTTGCTGAGCAGATTCAGTGACAAATACGGTCAGTCCTTGGTGTTTGAGCGCAGCTTCGGCGACCGCCAGCGATCGGCCGGCTGAATCTAAGCCAGGCCAACGCAATTTGTCTCCGGGTTTTAAAGCAGGATCTAGATGAAAAATGGTCATAGTATTTATTAGTGTCTCTTTTAATCCTGTTTGAGCCTTCACATTCTACTGCTCAACGTCTATTAGTTATAGAAATAATGTTTATCGTGCTCAGTTACGGATGGATTGGTTGCCTGTATTCATCAGTTACTGGATAATCATCAGACTTTTAAACGCAGACCTAAAGGAATTTAGCCGTGGATGAGCAACAAAGACCTCTGCCCGATGATTTTTTCACAGACTGGAAAGATCGAGAAGCCCTAGCCGAAGGGATGATCCCAATAATTGGTAAGCTTTACCGCCAAAGCAATATATCGACCTACATGTATGGCAATAGCATGGTCAACAAGTCGGTTACCGATATTATGCAAGAACATCGGTTTGTGCGTCAGGTCGAGCATAATGAAATTTCAGAGTTTGATACATTTCCAATGCTAGAGGGCATCACTAAGCTGCAGCTTGGGCCGGCGCACATCGATTTAGGCAAGATGGTTGTAAAATTCCAAAACAGCAATGGCGACGGCCGATCTCTGGAGGATTTTTTAACCGATGAGCTGAGCGACATTATAGGTTCTCAGATTAAACCGCTTCCTGAGCCTCAAGACGTAGTGCTCTATGGTTTTGGTCGTATCGGTAGACTAATTGCTCGGATCTTAGTTGATAAGGCGGGTGGTGGAGATGTTTTACGCCTACGTGCCATTGTTATCCGCAAAGGTAATGTGGACCATGACCTGGAAAAGCGCGCAGCCCTATTGCGTCGAGATTCAGTGCATGGACCGTTCAAAGGCACTGTAAGAGTCTTAGAAGACCAGAATACCTTGGTGGTAAACGGTAACCCCGTCAAAATTATCTATGCCAATTCCCCCGCGGAAATTGACTATACGCAGTATGGTATCTCGAATGCGCTAATCGTCGACAATACCGGGGTTTGGAAAGATACCGAGGGTCTTAGTGGGCATCTCAGGCCCGGCGCATCCAAAGTGCTGCTAACAGCACCTGCGGGTGACGATATTCCCAATATTGTTTATGGCGTTAATCACGATCAGATTACGGAAGATCGCAAGATCATTTCTGCAGCGTCCTGTACGACCAATGCGATTGTGCCTGTTCTCAAATGTCTTCTCGATGAATTTGGTATTAATAGCGGTCATGTGGAGACTGTGCATGCCTATACCAATGACCAAAATTTAATTGATAACTATCACAAGGGTGGCCGCCGTGGCCGTAGTGCGGCATTAAATATGGTGCTGACATCAACCGGTGCAGCCAAAGCCGTATCAAAAGTTATTCCTGAGCTAAAAGGCAAGTTAACAGGCAACGCAATACGGGTACCGACCCCCAATGTGTCCATGGCAATTTTGAACTTACAGTTAGGTAGAGACACCACGGTTGAAGAGCTCAATGAGTTTTTGCGTCAAAAAGCATTGCATTCGAGTATGCAGCAACAGATTGGTTTTACAGCGTCTACTGAAGCCGTTTCAACTGATTTTGTAGGGTCTAGACAAGCCTGTGTATTAGACGCCCAAGCGACGATTGTTGATGGCAACAGCTGTGTTCTTTATTGCTGGTATGACAATGAATTTGGTTACAGCTGTCAGGTGGTTAGATGTCTTGAAAAATTTGCTGGCGTGGTGTGGCCGAGCTATCCAAAAAAGACCTAGTCTGAATGAGAAATATCACCGTAAAAAAGCTCAGGAGACTGGGCTTTTTTTTGGTCAAAATGTAGGCATTCTAGAAACATGTACGCAGTGGATACAAAAACCACGCTTTTCTTTAAGGTTTGCGTGTTTTGAGGGTTTAACTGCTGGTATCGCAGCCGCTAGACCCTTATAATCTCGCGCATCAAAATCTTGCTCACAAAAAAACGTCATCAGCCGATTTATTATTAGTCAGGTTTGAGAAGAACAGCGGTCGAAAACTAAGGCGTCAATCGAGATTGACAGCTTTTAAGTGTACTTAATAGCCTTTAAACAGTGTGAAAATTGGTAATCTCTATGATTAAAGTTCGTCGCGGTTTGGATCTGCCTATAGCGGGCACTCCAGAGCAGGTGGTTTACGAAGGCCCAGCTATTAGTCAGGTGGCGTTGATTGGCTCAGACTACAATGGAATGAAACCAACCATGGCCGTTCGAGAAGGGGACTTGGTTAAGCTTGGACAGCTGCTGTTCACCGACAAAAAAAATGAATCTGCAAAGTTCACTGCACCCGCCGCAGGTAAAGTGGTCGCTATTAATCGTGGGGAGCGGCGAGTATTTCAGTCTTTAGTTATCGATATTGAGGGTGAAGAGGCCGAGACCTTTCCTGTTTTTACTTCAGATTCGTTGTTGGATTTAGACCGCAGCGTCGCTATCGACAACTTAGTTAACTCCGGGCACTGGGTCGCATTGAGAACCCGTCCATTTTCCAAAGTACCCAGTGCTGACTCCATTCCCAGCTCAATTTTTGTGACAGCAATGGATACTAATCCACTTGCCACTGACCCGACTGTGGTTATAGCAGAACGAGCAGATGACTTTGCTAACGGACTAAAGGTTTTAACGCGGTTAACTGAAGGGCCGGTGAATGTGTGTGCGGCACCCAACGTATCAATACCAGGCAATGAAATTGAGGGGGTGCGTGAGATTAATTTTAGTGGCCCACATCCCGCCGGTTTAGCCGGAACCCATATTCATCTTGTTGACCCGGTTAGTGCCACCAAAACAGTCTGGTCTATAGGTTATCAAGATGTTATCGCCATTGGTCATCTTTTCACTACTGGTAGCATTGATACTCGTCGCGTGATTTCTCTGGCCGGACCTCAGGTCACTCAGCCTAGATTATTGTCAACGCGTCTTGGCGCAAATGTTAATCAATTAGTTATCGGCGAACTCGTTAACGAAGAGAATCGAGTGATATCAGGGTCTGTATTGTCTGGACGCAAAGCAGCGTCGGTCTTCGCCTTTTTGGGGCGATATCACAATCAGTTATCAGTGATTCAAGAGGGGCGTGAGCGACAGCCACTTCACTATCTACGCCTTGGTTTCGATAAGCATTCTGCGCTTCCTGCATTTGTCTCATCGTTCTCCAAAAAGCTGTTTAACATGACCACTAGCACCAACGGCAGTGAGCGTGCAATGGTCCCAGTAGGCGGTTATGAGAGAGTTACCGCGCTGGACATTTTACCCATTCAATTGTTGCGTTCGCTAATTGTGAGCGACACCCAGATGGCCCAAAGTTTGGGTTGTCTCGAACTTGATGAGGACGATATGGGCCTCTACACCTACGTCTGCGTAGGAAAGCATGAATACGGTCGCATACTGCGCGACAATCTGACCAAAATAGAGAAGGAGGGTTAAGACGGTGTTGCGTAAGCTTTTTGACAAATATGAGCCACATTTCCATGAAGGTGGGAAGTGGGAAAAATTCTATGCCTTGTTTGAAGCGGTAGATACAGCGCTTTTTAAGCCCTCAGATATCACTAAGAATAGTTCGCATGTGCGTGACAATATTGATCTCAAGCGCGTAATGATTACCGTTTGGGCGGCTACCTTCCCGGCTATGTTTTTCGGCATGTGGAACGTAGGTTTTCAAGCGAATACCATCATGGCCGAGATGGGAATGGTGTCCCAAGAGGGACTTCGCGGCATTTTTATTGGATTGCTGGCCGGCTATGATGCCACTAGTATCTGGGATAATGTTGTCCACGGTGCGGCTTATTTCCTACCGATTTATGCAACCACGTTCATAGTGGGGATTTTTTGGGAAGTCTTGTTCGCCAGTGTCCGTGGTCATGAAGTCAATGAAGGTGCTTTTGTCACCACCATCCTATTTGCGCTTTGCTGTCCGCCTGATCTACCGCTGTGGATGGTAGCTTTTGGTATTAGCTTTGGCATTGTTATAGGTAAGGAAGTATTTGGCGGTACCGGTAAGAACTTCCTCAATCCAGCACTAACTGGGCGGGCATTTCTATACTTCGCCTACCCAGCCTATATGAGCGGTGATGCCGTTTGGACAGCGGTTGATGGTTATACCGGCGCCACTATGTTGTCGGTTGCTGCCACAGAAGGCGTTGCAGTGATGGAGCAAGGCGCAACGTGGATGCAGTCATTTATTGGCACCATACATGGTTCCATCGGAGAAACGTCGACCCTGGCCATACTCATGGGCGGGGCGCTGTTGTTGCTGACCAAAATTGCTTCCTGGAGAATCATCACCGGTGTACTGGTGGGTTCAGCGCTTCTGGCTTCCTTGTTCAACACTATTGATTCGACTAACCCGATGTTTGCCATGCCGTTTTACTGGCACTGGGTGATTGGCGGCTTTGCTTTTGGCGCTATATTTATGGCTACCGACCCGGTGTCAGCAGCTATGACCAACAACGGGAAGTTCTGGTACGGGATGTTGATTGGTGTGATGGTTATTTTGATTCGAGTAGTTAATCCAGCCTTCCCTGAGGGAATGATGCTGGCAATCTTATTTGCCAATTTATTTGCTCCATTGATTGATCACTTTGTGGTTAATGCAAATATCAAAAGGAGAATTGCTCGTGGCTAACGAATCAGTTCAAAAAACCCTTGGAGTTGCGTTAGTACTCTGTGTCGTTTGCGCGGTGGTAGTATCTAGTGCGGCGGTTATGTTACGACCAACTCAGGAAGCTAATAAGCTACTCGACTTGAAAACTAACATCCTGGCATCAGCTGGGCTGCTCAAAGCAGATGTTGATGTTGAGACTCAGTTCGCGCAGATCAGTACCCGAGTTGTTGATCTTAAAACGGGTCGTTTTACCGACGATATCGATTCAAGTACCTTCGACCAACGAAAGTCGTCCAAAGACCCCGCCATGTCCACAGCCTTAACACCTGACCAGGACGTGGCCAAGATTAAACGTCGCGAAAATTACGCTACGGTTTACATCGTTGAAGGACAGCAGGGCATTGAAAAAATAATACTGCCCATCAAGGGCTACGGATTATGGTCCACCTTATATGGATTTTTGGCTCTAGAGTCTGATCTAGAGACTGTCGCTGGAATTGGCTTTTATGAGCACAACGAGACACCTGGTCTTGGTGGTGAGGTGGATAACCCTCGGTGGAAAACTAGCTGGGTGGGCAAACAGGCCTATAGTTCAGGTCAAGTGGCCATCAGCGTGGTCAAGGGTAGAGCAGATCTTACGCGACCTGAAGGCGCTTACCAGATTGATGGTTTAGCCGGTGCAACACTCACAACCCGCGGCGTAAACAACCTCGTGCAGTATTGGTTGGGTGAAGAGGGCTTTCAGTCACTTATTGGTCACTTGAAGTCAGGAGAGGCTTAACATGGCAAACCTTAAAGAAACATTGTTAGAGCCGGTAGTTGCTAACAATCCCATAGCTCTGCAGATACTGGGTATTTGTTCAGCGCTCGCGGTAACCTCAAGCATGAAAGTGTCGTTTGTAATGTGTGTGGCACTGACTGTAGTGACCGCATTCTCTAACTTTTTTGTCTCTTCAATCCGTAACTACATCCCTGGTAGTATTCGAATTATCGTGCAGATGATCATTATCGCATCTTTAGTTATCGTGGTGGACCAGGTGCTTAAAGCAGTCGCCTACGACATCAGTAAGCAGCTGTCAGTGTTCGTCGGACTTATCATCACTAATTGCATCGTGATGGGTCGAGCAGAAGCTTTTGCCATGAAAAACCCACCTATCCCGAGCTTTTTTGACGGTATTGGTAATGGCCTCGGTTATAGCGCTATCTTGATGTTAGTTGCATTTGTGCGGGAATTATTTGGCGCCGGCACACTATGGGGCTATGAAGTACTTCCCTTGGTGACTAATGGTGGCTGGTATGTCGCTAATGGCATGATGCTGGCACCGCCAAGCGCCTTCTTCCTGATCGGTCTGCTTATATGGGCACTGCGTAGTTGGAAGAAAACCCAGGTAGAAAAGGCTGACTTCAAGATAAGCAAAAACAGTCAACCGAGTGAGGTGGCGTAATGGAGTATTATCTTAGCCTGCTGGTTCGTTCAATATTTATTGATAATATTGCCCTGAGTATGTTCCTGGGCATGTGTACGTTTATCGCACTGTCGAAAAAAATTGATGCAGCGATTGGCCTCGGTATTGCGGTTATTGTGGTGCAGACAATTACAGTGCCGGTCAACAATTTATTATTTAATTATTTACTCGCAGACGGTGCCTTGGCTTGGGCTGGACTGCCAGATGTCAATTTGAGCTTCCTAGTGTTTTTGTGTTTCATCGGCGTTATCGCAGCGATTGTACAGATCCTTGAGATGGTCTTGGATAAGTATGTCCCAGCACTTTATAACGCGCTGGGTGTGTTTCTGCCCCTCATTACGGTGAATTGCGCAATCTTAGGTGGCTCGCTGTTAATGCAAGAACGGGGCTACAATTTTGTCGAGAGCGTGGTGTTTGGCTTTGGCTCTGGTACCTCATGGGCCGTAGCAATTGCCGTCATTGCGGGTATTCGCGAAAAGCTAAAATA
Source organism: gamma proteobacterium HTCC2207 (assembly GCA_905182275.1). Lineage (GTDB taxonomy): Bacteria > Pseudomonadota > Gammaproteobacteria > Pseudomonadales > Porticoccaceae > HTCC2207. Next base: position 18,282 of record CAJJAU010000044.1, on the reverse strand, counting down.
TAGTGATATCCCAGAAGGCCTACAGGGCTTGGGAATCGTATTCATTACCGTGGGATTAGTTTCCCTAGGTTTTATGTCCTTCGGTGGTATCGATCTTTGATCATGGAGAAATAACTGAGTATGAATGCTCAATTTGAAATTATTCTTGGCGTAGCAATGTTCACCACCGTAATTCTCGCGTTGGTGGCGTTTATTTTGGTTGCACGTAGCAAACTGGTCTCATCGGGTAACGTGAACATTGAAATTAATGGTGAAAAAACCATTACTGTTCCCGCCGGTGACAAGCTGTTGCAAACGCTATCGGCTGCAGGTTTATTTCTACCCTCCGCCTGCGGTGGCGGTGGAAGTTGTGCGCAGTGTAAATGCGTGATTAACGATGGGGGCGGATCAATGCTACCCACCGAAGAAGGTCACTTTACTCGTCGCGAAGCGGCTGAGGGCTGGCGTCTATCGTGTCAGACACCGGTTAAGCAAGACATGAAAGTGCAGGTGCCTGAAGAAGTGTTTGGTGTGCAGCGCTGGGAATGTGTTGTTGAATCTAACCCCAATGTAGCGACCTTTATTAAAGAGTTAACCCTTAAGTTACCTGAGGGTGTAGACGTAGCATTCCGCGCTGGCGGTTATGTGCAGTTGGAATGTCCGCCACACCATATTAAGTACGCCGATTTTGATATCGAGCCCGAATATAGAGGCGATTGGGAACACTTTAAGTTCTTTGAGCACGAATCCATTGTTAAAGAGCCAGTCATACGGGCCTACTCTATGGCCAATTATCCGGATGAAAAGGGCTTGGTTAAATTCAACATCCGAATTGCTACGCCACCGCCGCGCTCAACTGGCATCATCCCCGGTCAGATGTCGTCCTATGTATTTAGCTTAAAGGCCGGTGACACTATTTCGGTCTACGGTCCCTTTGGTGAGTTCTTTGCTAAAGAAACTGCCAATGAAATGGTATTTATTGGTGGTGGAGCAGGTATGGCACCCATGCGCTCGCACCTCTTCGACCAGCTTAAGCGGATTAAGTCTGATAGAAAGATTAGCTTTTGGTATGGCGCACGTTCGCTTCGCGAATGTTTTTATGACGATGACTACGACATGTTAGCCTCAGAGAATAGTAACTTTGACTGGCACTTGGCCTTATCTGATCCCCAGCCCGAAGATAACTGGGACGGCTATACTGGCTTTATTCACAATGTTTTGTTTGAGCAGTATCTTAAGGATCATGAAGCACCTGAAGATTGTGAGTTCTATATGTGTGGGCCGCCAATGATGAACGCGGCGGTGGTTAAAATGCTCAGTGATTTGGGCGTTGAGAAGGACAATATATTCCTTGATGATTTTGGCGGTTAAATTAATCCAACAAAACGCCTTAGAGAGACTTTTTAAAGGCTCGCTATGGCGTGCTTGTGGGTTAGTTTTACTGTCGGCAGTACTGCTCAGCGGTTGCGATAGTGGCCCTGAAATTGTCAAAATATCCGGTACTAAAATGGGTACCACTTACCACATCACGGTGGTGGCCGATCAGCCAGCACCAGACAATCTTGGCGCATTAATTGAAGCAGAGTTGGACCGCGTCAATCATTCCATGTCGACCTATAAACCTGACTCTGAAATCAATCGATTTAACCGCTTGGCGGTGAATCAGCCGATGTCTGTTTCCTCAGAATTTCTTGAGGTACTAACTATTGCGCAATCGGTGTGGTCCAACAGTGGTGGCGCCTTAGACCCCTCAGTCGGTCCTCTGGTTGATCTGTGGGGTTTTGGCCCTAGCCCCAGCGAAGACCAGATACCTAGCGAAGAGCAGATTACTGCCGCCTTAGCCAGCGTGGGCTTTGATGCGGTTATGATTGATGCGAATGAGCAAAAAATAATCAAGACTCGACCGGTCGCTATTGATCTATCGGCGGTGGCCAAAGGCTATGCCGTAGACCTAGTAGCCGACTTACTGGAAATGAATGCGCTGCCTGACTATCTGGTTGAAGTCGGCGGTGAAACGCGGGTTAGTGGGCTCAACCCAGAAGGGCAGCCATGGCGGCTAGCCATAGAGTCCCCCTTGCTGATCGGTCAAATTGAACGAGTGCTGGCGCTGACTAGCGGTGCGGTTGCTACCTCAGGCGACTACCGTAATTATTTTGAGCGCGACGGTGTGCGTTATTCACATACCATTGATCCCCGGTCCGGTCAGCCAATCAATCATGCATTGGCCTCAGTGACCCTGTTGGCCGATACCTGCGCTGAGGCAGATGCCTGGGCCACAGCGTTAATGGTGCTGGGCGACAAGCAAGGCCTCGAGCTGGCTAATCGGCTTGGACTAGCCGTGTATATGCTGTCTAGGGACAATGGCGAGTTCACAGTGTCCTACAGTAAAACGTTTGAGCCCTATATGGCAGCCGCCGCCCAACAAGCCGTATCAGAAGAGAGTTAGACCCATGGCAGAAATTATACTTTCGGTAATTATTTTTGGTGTTTTGGTAATGGCCATGGCAGTCGGTGTGCTCATGGGCCGCAAGCCTATAGCAGGCTCCTGTGGTGGCGTTGGCGCTGCTCTGGGTGAAGACAATTACACCTGTGATATCTGCGGTGATGACCCTAATAAGTGCGAAGAGCAAGGCTCCGTTGATGCACAGACTTACAACGCAATGGATACACAACAGAAGAGTTTTTAGTAATGGCTGATTTTTCCTACGATTTAGTGGTTATTGGCAGCGGTCCTGCTGGCGAAGGGGCGGCAATTAACGCAGTCAAACAGGGCTTGCGGGTGGCTGTAGTCGACGAGAAGCTGATGCCGGGTGGTAACTGTACCCATCTGGGTACTATTCCCTCAAAGGCGCTTCGGCACTCTGTGCGGCGGATGATGCAGTACAATAATATGCCTCTGTTTCGGTCCATCGGAGAGCCTCGCTGGTTTTCGTTTCCGGAAATGATGAAAGCGGCAGATGATGTTATTACCAAGCAAGTTGAAGGGCGCACCAAAGGTTATGCCCGCAATCGTGTTCAAATCCATAATGGTCATGCCAGTTTCACTAATAAAAACGAAATTGCAGTCACTGCGCAGGACGGAAAAGTTATTTCCATTGCCAGTAAGTTCTTTTTAATTGCCACGGGCTCTAGTCCCTATCGCCCTGAAGATATTGATTTTAGTCACTCATGTGTTTTTGACAGCGACAGTATTTTAAAACTTGATAGCTCTCCGCGAAACATCATTATTTACGGTGCCGGCGTTATAGGTTGTGAATATGCATCAATATTTTCGGGTCTAGATTCTCGCGTCGACCTCATTAACACTCGCGAATGGTTAATGAATTTCCTTGATGATGAAATTTCGGATGCCCTTAGCTACCACCTGCGCGATTTGAACGTGATGGTGCGTCACAACGAAGAGTACGAGCGTTTAACCACCCATGAAACCGGTGTCACTCTAGAGCTTAAGTCCGGTAAGCGTATTCATGCCGAGGCCTTGCTGTGGTGCAACGGTCGCAGTGGTAACACTAAGTCTCTGGGGTTGAGTAATATTGGTATTGAAGCCGATGAGCGCGGCCAGCTAGCCGTCAATGAAGATTATCAAACCGCCGTGGCCAATATTTACGCGGTTGGCGATGTTATAGGCTGGCCATCACTCGCCGGAGCAGCCTATGACCAGGGCAGAGCGGCAGCCTCTCACATGTGTGACATGGAAGATCAATACCGGGTTAAAGACGTGGCTACGGGTATTTGGACCATCCCAGAAATTAGCTTTGTCGGTAAAAATGAAAGTGAACTGACCGAACAAAAAATACCTTACGAGATAGGCCGCGCCTATTTTAAAGACACCGCTCGGGCTCAAATATCCGGTGAAGAAGTCGGTATTTTAAAGATCCTGTTCCATCAAGATACCCTGGAAATTCTTGGTATTCACTGCTTTGGCGCTGAGGCGGCAGAGATTATTCATATTGGCCAAGCCATTATGAATCAGAAGGGCGAGGCCAATACCATTAAGTACTTCTTAAGCACCACCTTTAACTATCCAACCATGGCGGAAGCCTACAGAATAGCCTCCATGAATGGTATGAATCGAATTAGCCGAGAGCACCGCCGTTTCGAGGATAAGCAACGCTAGCTATTCCAATAGCTACTTTTGAGTGGCTGTTTCTAAAATAGCGGATGCTTGAACTGGCTATCTGTTGTTTGTGCTGGGGCTTTCAGGTTTAATCTCTGCATGTTTAAAAACCTTCCATTGTTTATTGGTTATCGCTATACCCGCAGCAAGCGCAGGGAAGGGTTCGTCTCTTTTATCTCGGCTTTTTCTCTGGGTGCCATGGCGCTTGGCGTGGCCGCACTGATCATAGTTCTCTCGGTAATGAATGGCTTTGATAGTGAAATCAAAAGTCGGCTTCTTAAAGTCGTTCCCCATGTCACAGTCACCCAACATAATGGCTTCAGTCCCGATCGACTGGCCGTTATTGCTAAGAAAATAACTGATGACTCTTCCGTGCGCGATTTTATTCCCATGGTACAAGGCTTTGTAATGCTCTCTAAAGATGGCCAGCAGGTTGGTGTTAACTTGCAGGGAATAGACCCCGAGTGGCCTACTGCCAACTTATTAGCTGACAGTATGATCAGCGGTGAGATAGGGCAACTCGTAGAGGGAGATTTTAGGATTATTATTGGTAGTCAAATTGCCCGCAAGATGGATCTTTTTGTGGGTGACAAGTTGCAGATTACCCTACCAAAGGTCAGTGTCACGCCCGCGGGGATTTTCCCCAGAATTAAACGGGTCACCGTGTCCGGAGTTTTCGAGGTAGGGGCCCAGGTCGATGGCTCAGTAATCTTTATTCATCAACATGATGCACGTAAACTGTTGCGACTGGGTGATAATTATCAGGGTTTTCAGGTTCAGCTGCATGACGCCTTCGCTGCAGATCAGTGGGTTGCGACTCAAGGCAGCCAGTTGTTTCCAGATCTGAAGTGGCAATCTTGGACCTCAACCATGGGCGCGCTGTTTCAAGCAATGCGTATGGAAAAAGTAGTCGTAAGTTTGCTGCTGTCCGTGATTATTGCCGTGGCGGCATTTAATATTATTGCCAGTCTGGTGCTGATGGTAGCGGACAAGCGCAGAGACATAGCGGTTATTCGCACAATGGGTGCCACCTCAAGTCTGGTGACTAAAATATTTATTATCCAAGGGCTCTCAGTGGGGCTGATGGGGATTTTCAGTGGCACACTGATTGGTTGCACCGTGGCGTATTTTATTGGAGATATTGTGGCAATGATTGAGGGTGCATTGGGAATTTATTTCTTCGATCCCAGTATCTATTTAATTAGCGCACTACCGTCTAAAATAGTAGTTGCTGATGTGGCGACAGTCATTGGCAGTGCCGTGTTAGTTAGTTTTTTAGCGACTCTTTACCCAGCATGGCGAGCTGGCCAAATACTGCCCGCGGAGGCGCTACGTTATGACCAATAAGCCCATTATGCAGGCTACTGACCTGAGCCGACATTATCGTCAAGGCGATGTCACGCTGTCAGTGCTGTCAGGGGTTAACCTGCGCATTGAGGTGGGTGAGAAAATTGCCATCGTTGGTGTGTCAGGGTCCGGTAAAACTACCTTGCTGAACTTGCTTGGCGGATTAGATGATGCGGATACCGGTGAAGTCATTGTAGCTGGGCAGTCATGGCATAATCTTGATGCTTCTAAACGCGCGGTGTGGCGTAATCAGCATGTCGGGTTCGTCTATCAGTTTCATCATCTTTTGGGTGAGTTTTCAGCGCTTGAAAATGTTGCCATGCCTCTACTCATTGGTAAATGCACGGTGAAGGAGGCAACGCAAAGAGCCACAAAACTACTAGAGCGGGTTGGGCTGGGTGATCGGCTACATCATCAGCCGGCCGAACTCTCAGGTGGCGAGCGTCAGCGTGTTGCCGTCGCGCGCGCTTTGGTCACCGAACCTTCTGTGGTACTGATGGATGAGCCGACAGGCAATTTAGATCCGCATACCGCCGGTGCCATACTCGACTTGCTGATCGAGCTGAATGAGACTTTAAATATCTCATTTATATTGGTGACTCATGATCCGGCCATCGCAGCGCAAATGGACAGAACACTGACCTTAACTGACGGGTTGTTGGTCAGCGAGAACCCAGCCGTTGTTTAAGCCAGCCGCAGTTTTTATTGGGTTGCGCTATTTTTTTGCCGGCCAGCGCTCCGCGCTGTTGGTATCATTTATTTCAATGTTAGCGATAGCTGGTTTAGTCTTGGGTGTCGCGCTGTTAATTATTGTGCTTTCAGTGATGAATGGTTTTGACCGTGAATTACGCAACAATATTCTGTCAGTTGTTCCTCATGTGCAGTTAATACATCAGTCTGGTATCGCTGATTGGCAGTCGGAGCGTGCCAAGATTGTCCAAATTGATAAGGTCACCGAAGCGGTTCCCTATGCTGATGCGAAAGGGCTTATAAGCCGTCAGCAAAATGCCCGTCCGGTGCAATTGTTGGGCTTGTCTGCCGAGGCGATACCAGCGGGTCTGGCCGCGGTACTAAAAAAACACGACTTGGCCATTCCATCGCAAGGCCGCATATTACTCTCAGAGGTTATTGCCGATGGTTTAAATGCGGTGACCAATCAGCGTATTTCCATTATTTTTCCGGCTGAAAATAACCGCTCCACCGTCGTTCATTCCTTTGTGGTGGAGGGTATTTTTGCCACCCATACCGAGCTTGATCAGTCGCTAGTCATCGCCTCGCTGCAGCAGGTGGCCGAGATTGCCGGAATCCCCAACCGTGCACAGGGCTTTCGTTTGCAGGTAAGTGATCAGTTTAACGCGCGCAACATAGGCTTTGAGATCATTAACCAGCTCCCATTTGGCTATGGGTTCAGAGATTGGTTTCAGACCCATGGCAACCTCTATCAGGCCATTCAGCTGTCACGCAACATGGTAGTACTGCTGATCTTCTTAATTGTTGCCATCGCCGCGTTTAACGTTATTTCAATGTTGATGATGTCCGTGATGAACAAGCGCAAAGATATTGCTGTATTGCAGACCTTGGGCTTATCACGTGGCGACATTGTCAGTTTATTTTTGGTACAGGGCAGCATGATAGGTGTCGTCGGCATCACGCTGGGTGTGCTGCTAGGGGTACTTGGCTGTTACTGGGTGGCTGATCTTGTAAGCTGGTTTGAAGCCCTATTGGGTACGTCTTTTCTCGACACCGAGGTATATCCCATTGATTATGTCCCGGTTGACCTGCGTTGGGCCGATGTTTCCATGATCGCCGGCATTGCCCTAGCTCTAAACGTGGTAGCCACAATTTATCCGGCACTGCGTGCCAGTCGCACCGTTCCAGCGGACGAATTACGCTACGAGTAATGAGCTTTAACTCAGTTTAGTTTCGGTGATGGGGCCACTAGCTTTTCGGAGAGACTTTTTTATCAGCCTGACGGGCATCTTTTCGTTGTTCCCAATTTCTAACAACCCTCCAGCGCCACAAAAATAACACAAAGAAGTAACCTATTGATGCGAGCACTGTGCCGCATAGCAGGCTGCCGACAAACAGCGGCAATAAAATCTCGGAGCCCAACTGAGAAAACCATTCCCAGGTTAGGGTAACTGAAAAGTCGCCCAATTCGGTGCCCAGTATAAGGCTCCCCAATTTATAGGTGAGAAAGAACATGGGGGGGATGGTTAATGGATTACTCATCCAGATGATGAGCATAGCCAAGGGCAGATTAGCACCGAGCCAGAAGCACATTGCTATTACTAACAGGCTTTGAATAGGTAAGGGAATAAAGGCGCAGAAAATACCCACAAACATTGCCAGTGACACTGAGTGACGATTTAAATGCAGTAGGTTTGGGTCTTGCGGCAATGATCGCAGCCAGCGCAGTGAGGGACGTTCGAGTAGTCCTTTAACATCGGGTAAAAAACGGCGGATTGTTTTGCGCGGCATAGAACGTTCGTTTTTGAGTTTCTTTAAGGGCTTATTATGCCTCCAAGAGGCCGCACTAACTAGTCTAAATGCCACCTAAAAACGTACTTATTTCGGATTGCGTTATACAATGGCGGTCGACTTTTGAGCTCACTTACTCACTAATTTGGATGACGCAATTGAACGACAAGAAACAGCCGGCACTTTCAATAAAAAACTTAACCAAAGTTTACGATAACTCTTTTCAGGCGCTTAAAGGCATTGATTTGGATGTCGCTCAAGGTGATTTCTTTGCCTTGTTGGGCCCTAATGGTGCCGGTAAATCGACCACCATCGGTATTATTTGCTCACTGGTGCGAAAAACTTCTGGCTCAGTGACCATCTTTGGCCATGATATTGATGAAGATTTCTCCACGGCCAAACAGTATGTTGGTGTAGTACCTCAGGAGTTTAATTTTAATCAGTTTGAAAAGCCGATTGACATATTGGTGGCCCAGGCAGGCTATTTTGGTATTGTGGCCAGCGTGGCGCTGGAACGTGCAGAAAAGTATTTGAAACAGTTGGGCTTGTGGGAGCGCCGTAATGATCTGTCGCGCAATCTTTCCGGCGGAATGAAGCGCAGACTGATGATCGCGCGGGCACTCATTCATGAGCCTAAATTACTGGTGTTAGATGAACCCACCGCTGGCGTTGATATTGAATTACGGCGTTCAATGTGGGAGTTTCTGCAAGAGATTAACAAGCAGGGTACAACAATTATTCTTACGACGCATTACTTGGAAGAAGCAGAGAGTCTGTGTCGTAATATTGCGATTATCGACCACGGTACTATCGTTAAAAACACCAGTATTAAAGCGTTGCTCAAGCAGTTAAACCGAGAGACCTTTATATTTGATACTCGCGAAGAGCTAACCGATTGTCCGGTGATTGCGGATTACCCGACAATACTGGTTGATGGTCATAGTATTGAAGTGGAGGTGCTGAAAACCCAGTCCATCAATGAGGTGTTTGTCGCCTTGAGCGAACAAAAGATTGATGTCATCAGTATGCGCAATAAGAGCAACCGTTTAGAAGAGTTATTTTTTGACATGGTTGAGAAGAATTTAAGTGCTAAAAATGAGGTGCAGGGCGATGAATAATTATCAAAAATGGGTGGCCTTTGATACTATTTTACGCCGCGAACTCCGACGTTTTATGCGTATTTGGCCGCAGACATTGTTGCCTCCGGTCATTACTATTGTGCTGTATTTTGTTATTTTTGGTCAGTTGATAGGTGAACGTATTGGTACCATGTCGGGCTTGCCTTACATTCAGTTTGTGGCGCCGGGCTTAATTATGATGTCGGTGATCACCAACTCATACTCCAATGTGGTTTCCTCCTTCTTTGGGTCCAAATTTCAACGTAATATCGAAGAACTACTGGTCTCGCCAACCCCCAATTGGATTATTTTATTGGGTTATGTGGCTGGAGGTATGTGCCGTGGTCTGGGCGTCGGGGCAATTGTTACCCTGCTGTCACTGTATTTTGCTGACTTTAGTATTCACAGCTTGCCCATCACCATTGCCATCGTGTTCATGACCTCGCTGATGTTTTCACTCGCTGGACTTATCAATGCGATTTTTGCGGCTAACTTTGATGATATATCTATAATTCCAACCTTTGTTTTAACACCATTGACCTATCTCGGTGGGGTATTTTATTCGATAGATTTACTGAGCGAGTTCTGGCGCAATCTGTCAATGATAAACCCCGTTTTGTATATGGTTAATGCCTTTCGATATGGAATAGCTGGCATCACCGATATTAATATTTTTTGGTCATTTGGTATGGTGGGTCTATTTTCATTAGTGTTGTTCTTCAGCGCGCTACGCTTGCTCGAGAACGGTTCAAGGTTGCGTAACTAATGGTTGATTATTCTGAGACTGAATTGGGTCGAGAGACTGCGTATAGCGATCAGTACGATGCCGCGCTGTTGCAACCTATAGCGCGCTCAAAAGCGCGCCAGCAAGCTCAGGGTGGCAGCTTACCCTTTGTAGGCTGTGATGTTTGGACCGCTTTTGAGGTGTCCTGGCTGAATACAGAGGGGTTGCCACAGGTGGCAATCGGAGAGTTTAGCTTTCCCTGTACCAGTGATTCCATTATTGAGTCCAAGTCTTTTAAGTTGTATCTCAACTCAATTATTCAGACCTCTTATGACTCTAAGCACTCGGTTGTCCAGTTACTAACCCATGATCTGTCTGCTGCTTGTGGTGCGCCGGTGGACGTTGTTCTCTATGAGCTTGCTGAATATGCAGGGTTTTATGCTATTTCAGAGCCGCAGGGCAGCTGTCTTGATCAGCGCCCGGTAATTATTGATTGCTACCACCCAGACAAAAGTCTCCTTTCAGCCAGTCCAGAACATAAAGTGAGCGAAACACTTTATTCTCATTTGCTAAAAACCAATTGCCCAGTTACCGATCAGCCCGATTGGGCATCGCTTTATATCACTTATTCGGGGCCTAAAATTGACGCGGACGGCTTGCTAAAATACATCGTGTCCTATCGCCAGCATCAAGATTTCCATGAACAGTGTGTCGAGCAGATTTTTAGCGACATTATGTTGCGTTGTAATCCGTCGGAACTGAGTGTTTATGCGCGTTATATGCGCAGGGGTGGGCTGGATATAAACCCGTTTAGAAGTACCTCAATGACAACACCGCCGGCACTTCGCCAAGTTCGCCAATAATGTCCATTGAGCCAAGGTTTGTTTAAGCCAAGCTGGTTTTGAGAAACCCAATGAGTAGTTTGATCGCCTGATCGCCTCTTTTGCTCGCATCGCAAACTAAATTTATACCCACCTTGCCCAAATCAGGGAATCTTGGCGACTGTGCGAGTATTTGCAGGTTGCTCGGAACAGTACTCTTGGCTAAAACAGTTACACCTAAGCCTTCTTGAATGGCATATTGAATGCCGGTGAGATCTGGGTTGGTGTATACAATTTGCCACGGCAGCTCAGATTGGTCGAGACGTTGGATTGCGCGCCGTCGATAAATACAACCTTCAGCCGCCACAATTAATGGCATAACTTCTACTTTAAGCGGGTTTTTTGTACTGCTTGCCACCCAGACCAGATCATCATTTTTAATGAGATCAGAGTTTTTGTCTGAGGACTGATCGCCTAAGGCCAAAATAAGGTCATGCTTTGCTTTGCCGGCCTTGGTTAATAGGTGCTTACTCAACTCACAGTTAACTTCTAGAGTGACGTTGGGGTAGGCATTAGCAAAGCGACTGACGATTTTCGGCAATAGAGTGGTGGCAAACTCACTGGGAATACCAAGACGAATTTTTCCTGCCACGGCACTTTTAGAAAACTGGCTTATGGCTAGATCATTTAATGCCAGAATTTGAGTGGCATACTCATAGAGTGACTCGCCTGCCTCCGACAATTCAAGGCTTTTAGCGGCGCGCGTAAACAAGCTCTCATCGACTAATTCTTCCAGCCTTTTTATTTTTAAGGTCACCGCAGGCTGAGATCGCCCTATTAACTCACCGGCTTTGGTAAAGCTACCAAGCTGGGCTACAGAGACAAATGCTCGCAGTAGATCCATGGATAAATTTTTCATCAAATTACCCTCTATCTGCCATTAATATTATAAATAATAACATTATAGCTATTGATTTAACATATTAAAGTTAGCGCCTTATCATAGGCATCTAAAACGCACAGTTAGGCTTTTAAGAGTAGATAAAACCTATGTCCGAGAGTTCAGGCAACAGAAAAACTCAGTTCTATGACTACCACCTTGCGGCGGGTGGGAAGATGGTGCCTTTTGCAGGCTATCTTATGCCTGTGCAGTATCCCTTGGGCATTATGCAAGAGCATCTGCATACGCGAGACCATGCCGGGCTTTTTGATGTGTCTCACATGGGGCAGGTCTTGGTCAGAGGCCCCAATGCGGCCGCCGAATTAGAAAAGTTAATGCCTGTAGATGTCGAAGCCTTAGCAATTAACCAACAGAGCTATGCGACTTTCACCTCAGGTGATGGCGGCATTTTGGATGACCTAATTATCACACGATGGGCCCAGGACACATTTTTTCTAGTGGTTAATGCCGGCTGTAAAGAACAGGATGTTGCGCATCTAAAAACTCACTTACTCGACTGTGAAATAAACTATTTAGATCAGCAGAGTTTGATTGCACTGCAAGGTTTACGTGCCGTAGAAATTATTACTGAGCTAGCGCCTGAAACAGTAGCCTTAGTCTTTATGCAAGGCTGTCATACGCAGATTGGCGATATCGAATGCTATGTGACACGGTCCGGCTATACCGGTGAGGACGGCTTTGAAATTTCAGTGTCAGACGACCATGCATTGGCGCTAGCCGATGAATTACTGGCCTACGACTACTGCCAATGGATTGGCTTGGGAGCCCGTGACTCTCTGCGACTAGAAGCCGGCCTGTGCCTTTATGGTCATGACATGGACGAGCATACATCGCCCGTAGAAGCCTCCATTAGTTGGAGCATCAGTAAATCCCGCCGTAGCGACGGCGAAAAAGCGGGCGGATTTCTTGGCGCTGACACCATCTTGGGACACCTAGCTAATGGTGCCACTAAAAAGCGAGTGGGCTTTTTAGTGGAAGGCCGAGCACCAGTGCGAGAGGGTGCCGAGATTGCCGACCAACAGGGAAACCTGGTGGGTGTTATCACTAGCGGCGGTTTTGGGCCATCCTTGCAAGCGCCTGTAGCCATGGGCTATGTCCCCGTTGGGCTGTCAGCGGTGGGTACCCAGTTAACCGCACTGGTTAGAGGGAAGCCTCGATCGATTACCGTCGCAAAAATGCCTTTAGTCCCACAACGATATTATCGCGGTTAACCGCTCACTATAAGGAGTCCAAAATGGGCCATGTCATTTACACCAAAGATCACGAGTGGTTAAGAATTGAAGACAATTTAGTCACTATCGGCGTAACCGAATTTGCTCAGGAGCAACTTGGTGACGTGGTCTTTATTGAATTGCCAGAGGTAGGCAGTGAGCTAATGGCCGGTGATGAAGCCGCAGTGATTGAGTCGGTGAAAGCCGCCGGTGAGATAGCAGTACCAATTGATGGAGTGGTAACTATGGTGAATGAGACCTTAGTTGATCAGCCAGATCTGCTAAACAGTGCACCAGAAACTGAGGGTTGGATATTTCAACTAACCCCCAGCGAGATGCCGGACATTGCCGATTTCATGGATGCCGAGCAGTACCAACAATATATTCAAGATGGCGAATAACAAAGTCTGATGACTGGAGATAGTGTAATGTTGAAAAAGCGTCGAACGCTTGCTGATTTAGAAAACTCTGCTGAATTTACTGCCCGCCATATAGGCCCAGATACAGCTGACCAAACTGCTATGCTTGATGCGTTAGGCTGCAAAACACTTGCACAGCTAACCCAGCAGGTAGTCCCAGAGGCTATCGCCATGAGCGAGAGTCTGGCAATTGATGATGGCTGTACTGAAGCTGAGGCGTTGCATGAGCTAAAGCAGATTGCCAGTCACAACAAGGTGTTCCGCAGCTTTATCGGTCAGGGTTATTACGGCACTATTACTCCCAATGTCATTCAGCGCAATATTCTTGAAAACCCCGCTTGGTACACGGCGTATACGCCTTATCAGCCAGAAATTTCTCAGGGTCGTTTAGAGGCATTAATCAATTTCCAAACTATGATTACCGATCTTACCGGTATGGAAATCTCCAATGCGTCAATGTTGGACGAAGGTACGGCAGCGGCAGAAGCGATGTCACTTTGTCAGCGAATGTCTAAGTCGAAGTCACTACGATTTTTTGTTGATAGCGATTGCCTGCCACAGACTATTGAGGTCATTAAAACCCGTGCCGAACCTCTTGGTATCGAGGTTGAAGTAGGTAATCCTGATGATTTCACCGGTGAAGCTTTCGGGATACTGCTGCAATACCCCGGCGCCAGCGGTGAAGTGCGTAATCATCGTTTGGCAATTGAAAAAGTTCAAGCACAGCGCGGCTTAGCTGTCATGGCTGCGGATATTCTCAGTTTAGTCATGCTTGAGTCACCCGGTTCATTGGGTGCAGATGTGGCTATTGGGTCGACCCAACGATTTGGTGTTCCACTGGGCTATGGTGGCCCTCATGCTGGTTATATGGCAACCAGAGAGTCCTTTAAACGCAACCTTCCCGGTCGTTTAGTAGGGGTTTCCCAAGATGCCACAGGCGCGCCAGCCTATCGCTTGGCACTGCAAACCCGCGAGCAACATATTCGTCGCGAGAAAGCGACCTCTAACATATGTACAGCACAAGTACTGCTGGCAGTGATTGCCGGCATGTATGCGGTGTACCACGGCCCAAAGGGTCTGCAACGGATTGCCCAGCGAATTCACATGCTCACCTCGGTGTTGGCGGAGGGGTTGAGCCAAAATGGGCTTACACCTAAAAATACTCATTGGTTTGACACCTTGTCCCTGAATACGGGTGAACGTACCGAGTCTATTCGTCAAGCGGCTGAGGCGCGTGAAATCAATCTGCGCCTGATTGATAAAACTACGCTGGGTGTCTCTCTGGATGAGACAAGTACAGCGCAAGATGTGGCCAATCTTTGGGATATTTTAGTTGGCGAAACAGACCTCGACGTACGCGTAATGTCGGAGCAGGTCAATGACAACATGCCCGGTGATTTAGTCAGAACCACTGACTTTTTAAGTCATCCGACGTTTAGTCGCTACCATTCTGAAACTGAGATGTTGAGATATTTGCGCAAGCTATCAGACAAAGACATCGCATTGGATCGGGCGATGATTCCGTTGGGTTCATGCACCATGAAATTGAATGCTACCGCTGAGATGTTACCCATCACATGGCCTGAGTTTTCTAACATGCATCCTTTTGCGCCGGTTGATCAGACCAAGGGTTACTCCATTATGATGGAGCAGTTAGAGGCAATGCTCTGTGCATCGACAGGCTATGACGCCATGTCACTGCAGCCCAATGCGGGCTCTCAGGGCGAATATGCCGGTTTGTTAGCTATTCGCGGTTACCATGAGAGCCGTGGCGATAGCCACCGACAAGTCTGTCTAATTCCAAGTTCTGCCCACGGGACTAATCCTGCATCAGCGCAGATGTGTGGTATGACCGTAGTGGTGGTGAAGTGTGATGATCAGGGCAATGTTGATGTGGACGATCTACAGTCAAAAGCCGTTCTCCACAGTGAAAAATTAGCTGCAATCATGGTGACGTATCCGTCAACACATGGCGTTTTTGAAGAAAGAATCACTGAAATTTGCGACATCGTTCATCAGCATGGTGGGCAGGTGTACATTGATGGCGCCAACCTCAACGCGATGGTCGGCGTCTGTCAGCCCGGTAGCTTTGGCGGCGATGTCTCGCACCTCAATTTACACAAAACATTTTGTATCCCTCATGGTGGCGGTGGACCGGGTGTCGGCCCCATCGGTGTTGGAAAACACTTAGAGCCTTTTTTGCCGAAGGAATCAGAGGAGGGCGATCGTCGAGGGGCTCAGGTATCCGCAACACCCTATGGCAGCGCCAGTATTTTGCCGATCACTTGGATGTATATTCGCATGATGGGTCGGCATGGACTTAAGCAGGCTACCGAAGTTGCCATATTGAATGCTAACTATATTGCCCATCGCCTAGAGACGCATTATCAGATTCTGTATACCGGAACTCAGGGTCGTATTGCTCATGAATGTATTTTGGATGTTCGAGTGATTAAAGATGAAGTGGGTATAAGCGTTGATGATATTGCAAAACGACTGATTGATTATGGTTTCCATGCACCGACCATGTCGTTTCCGGTAGCCGGAACACTCATGATTGAACCCACTGAAAGTGAGTCAAAAGCTGAAATAGACCGGTTCTGTGACGCAATGATCGCGATTAAGTCAGAGGTTGACCAAGTTAAAGACGGCAATTGGAGCTTAGAAGATAATCCTTTAGTGGCTGCTCCACACACTGCTGCTATGGTGAGTGCCGATGAGTGGGAACATGCCTATACCCGCCATCAAGCAGCCTATCCGGTGGCTTCATTAAAAGACAATAAATATTGGCCACCGGTTGCGCGTCTTGACCATGTGTATGGCGATCGCAATCTGATGTGCTCTTGCCCAGCAATTACTGACTATGAATAACTAGTTTGCAGGGGGTTCACGGTTAGGGCTCGTTGACAAGCCAATGACACTGTAGGCGATAACCGGTTGGTTAAAGCCCTTTATTGTGAGTTGACCCTTAGGCACGCAGCTCACGGAATCTTTTACTAGGCCGTAAGTGCTCAGAGAAATTAATATTTCTTCGTTGTCAGCCGCGGACTCAAGGCGGCTGGCAAGATTCACTGAGCGCCCCAGCAATGTGTACGTCAGGAGGTGCTCGGTACCAAAGTGGCCAACCTTACACAATCCACTATTAATACCCATGCGCAGAGAGGGTGGGTTCTCAATACCCGCCGCCTGCCAGCGCTTCTTAAGTTTCGCCATTGCTGCTCTCATAGTGAGAGCCATAGACACGCAACTTAAGGCATCATTTTCGATACCACGACTTTCCGGATCACCGAAAAATACCATAATAGAATCACCGATAATCTTGTCTAGGGTGCCACCAAAGCGTA
Organism: gamma proteobacterium HTCC2207; assembly: GCA_905182275.1. Taxonomy (GTDB): domain Bacteria; phylum Pseudomonadota; class Gammaproteobacteria; order Pseudomonadales; family Porticoccaceae; genus HTCC2207. Next base: position 1,760 of record CAJJAU010000044.1, on the reverse strand, counting down.
GTGCTATTTCAGTCATTTCGGTAAGATAAACCTGCAAAAACAGCGCTAAATCTTCAGCCTCCAGTTGCTCTGCGAGTTCAGTGAAACCACTCAAATCTGAAAAGAAGATGGTGATGTTTTTTTCTTTTGATTCCTCACTGGTGTATCGGCCATTGCCTATAGCGCGTCGAATCGTTGGTGAAAGATATTTGGCAAGATGAAGTGAACGATGCTCAAGTGTCATCTTGTCGTGGTTGGCAGCGTCTAATTGCTGAGATAATTGAGTATTTTGTTTATAGATAAGCCGGCTGCTGACTAAAACGTAGAGTCCACCCATCAGGGAAATAACCAATGTGCTTGCTTCAGAGAGAGTAATAGTTACTGGCAGGCATAAATAACACAGGCCACAGGTTGCTAAGAAAATCGACAGATAGCCATATCGTTGAGAGGGAGTGTAACCTAAAAGTGCAACCCCATAGGCCAGACAAACCAGGCTGGAGGGGAGTGGCTCGAAACTCATGAAAGCAATAGTACCTGACAAGAGCATAGTGTCAGCAGCGATAAGTACCCGACGGCCTTGGTGTGTTAATGAGCCTTTATCTAAAAGGTAATAACTGACACTCAGGTAAACAAACAGCAGACAAACAGTGATAATAATAAAAGGATGGAAGCCAACCAACGGTAATGCACTGAGGACAGTAATAGAGGCAGTAGCACATGCCAGAAGCCTGAGTAGCGTCTGGTTTTTTAACCTTTGTTCTTGGGTATTATCTATGTCCATTCGTATAGTTTAGCATTCACGATATTGTGCTGCCTAATAGATTAAATTGGTGTTATTGCCTAATTGCTTTCGCAAGGCTATTTGTGTACAGTTGCCCGCGCTCAAACCTGCTCCATAAGTGCGTTTACGAGAAGTTTTGAATGATATTTTTGCCCGGTAGCTCGGCTGCTTGGGAGCGATGTATGAATAGGTCGCAACAGTTTACGGTGAGGTGTCCGAGTGGCTTAAGGAGCACGCCTGGAAAGTGTGTAAGCGTTAATAGCGTTTCGAGGGTTCGAATCCCTCTCTCACCGCCATATAGATTAATTAAGCCTATGTTTTTACAGGGTTTTTTTATATGCAGAATCTTTACCCATTAACCTACCCACTATAAGGGTATTGATAGATAGATAATTCGTAATCCCTAGAAATAAAATCCCAATTCTCAGATACGCCGACCCTACCCCGGGGGTACCTCCCCCTTTTGTCAGAAGGGACTCCTGCTGTTAGCTAGTATTACTAATCTGCGTGAACTATTTGCATCTAACTCATGGTTAATTAATCACTGATTACTAGATAGCTTATTTTTGAGAACTTCATAACGCCAGTTTAAATGCTTTCTTATCTTAAAATATATGGCAAGATAATAGGGCTAAGTTTTAATTTCTGTGAGGTTCTCTATTTTGTCATCCAAAATAACCATTCTGAAGTCTGTTATTTTAATTTGTCTCCTCGCATTACCTGCGATACCAGTAAGTGCCGGTTATAACGACCGATCTCAAGAAACTTTTGTCATGGTCCACGGTGCGACTGGAGGCGGCTGGGATTGGAGAACTATGGAGAGTATCCTTGTAGAAAGAGGCCATAAAGTTCACAGGGTAACGCTCACTGGCCTGGGGGAGAGAGCCCACCTTTCTAGCCCAAAAATTAATCTAACCACACATATTATGGATGTAGTAAATACCGTTATCTATGATGAACTCGATGAGATTATTTTGGTGGGGCATAGCTATGGCGGCAT
>CAJJAU010000043.1 GCA_905182275.1 gamma proteobacterium HTCC2207 | reverse complement strand
AGTAGATCTGGATCAGACACTAAAGCGCGAGCCAAAAGAACACGACGTTTGTAACCGCCGGACAAACTAGATATATCTACCTCAGGGTCAAGGTCCATTTTAGTAATAATAGATTCGACACGTTGGTTAATATCCCAGCCATCAATACGCTCTATTTCAGCCTGACATTTTTCCAGTTCATTAAATATCTTAGGACTAGAGTCATGACTCAATTGCTGAGTGAGATGATGAAACTGTTGAATGAGCTTACCTTCTGCGCCTAGACCGTCTGCAATGACATCAAATACGTTACCCTGAGTATCATGAGGAACAGACTGCTCTAGCTGAGATACTTTGACGCCACTTGCGCGCTTAATGAGACCTTCATCTGCAACAATTTGACCCGTTAGAATTTTCAGTAAGGTCGATTTCCCTGCACCGTTTCTACCAATAAGGCAAACGCGCTCGCCTCGTTCAATCACGAGGTTGATATGGTCAATCAGCGGTGGCTGGCCATAACTTAGGAATACATCTTGTAAGGTAATTAGCGGCATAGAATGTCTTATTTACTCTGCGTTGAGTTTTGCGCGGTACTATCGGCGCCAAAGGGTTTGGTGATGAGTATTAGTTTGGGGAGCAGTGTCATAGAGCCCAGTAAGGCTGCTAACATCGCTAGTCCAGTCAGTAGACCGAAATAGACCGATGGAATAAAGTTGGATAAGGCTAAAATTGAGAAGCCGACAATGATAGTGATGGCGGTGTAAAACAAGGCTTGGCCAATACTGGCGTGAGCGCGGTGCATGGATGCCACATAGTTGCCGTCAACAGAGAATTCACGAATAAATCGTGTTAAATAATGGATGGCATGATCGACACCAATACCCACGGTAATGGCAGCGATAGTAATGGTCATCATGTCTAGTGGAATGCGCATGATTCCCATACCACCCAGCACAATCCCAGCCGCCAAAAAGTTGGGTACGATCGCGATAATTGAAATTTTAATAGACCGAAAGAGCACTAAAAACATCAGCATAATGCCAATAAAAACTGCACCTAGCGTCAGTATTTGAGATTTATATAGGCTCTGCAGCATGTTGTTATAGAGCACTAAGATACCAGTGAAACGAATGTCATCGGGGCTGATACCCACTTCATTAACCGCATAATTTTTGATTTTTTCGAGCAATTCTGCACGACGCAGTTGACCGCCGGTTTCCATTGCCCGTAGCTGAATACGTGCTTCATCAATGTCTTCTAATAGGTAAGGCGCAACCATCTGCTGATAAATCTCGTCGCTAAGGCTTTGTCGCATAATGGCAATTTCAAGATCGTTGAGTTCGCGATTACTAAGGTCTCTTGCTACGTTGTAAAGCTGTGCCAGAGAATTTACCTTGCCTACCTCGGGCTGTGACTCAATGAAGGTTTGTAGTTTTTGCAGGTCAGCCAGTCCTGCAGAGGAAAACCAGTAGCTATCCTTTAATCCTGAGGTATTATTCTCATCGGCTGTTTCAGCCTCAATATCGCCATAGTCATCCTCAAAGCCATAATCATCTTCCTCATCAAAACCATAGCCATCGTCTGAGGGCTGCTCATTGGGTCGTTCAACTAGATCGACTGGGTCAAATGAGGGGGCTTGGATAATAATATCTAAGGGCGTTGTTCCACCTAAAGCGGTATCGATGATCTGCATACCCTGATAGATTTCGGTGTCTGATCTAAAGTAGTCTATAAAACGGTTCTCTACTTCGAGCTTATTGATGCCATAGGCTGAGAGAGCGGCTAATCCAACGGCCATGAGTAAGACTGCGCTACCATAATGCTCAGTAAACCAAGCGAACTTTGAGGTAATGGCTGAGGAGTTATCCTTGACCGCTGAGACTGGCCCTTTACCGAGCAATAGCATGCCGGCAGGTATGACAATAAAGGCAATCAATAGCGCCAGTGTGATACCTATTGTCATCATCCAGCCAAAGTCTATTACTGGTCTAATGTTGCTGACCACCAGCGAAGTGAATGCGACAATAGTGGTTAGCACGGTATATAGACAGGGTTTTGCCATCGACATGACTGTCGCATTGACCAACTGATACTGGTCTTTCTCTGGATTAGCAGACAGCAATTCTCGATAGCGCACAATCAAATGAATGGTCAATGCAAGTGTGATGATTAGCAGCAACAAGACGAAATTAGACGAGATAACGGTCAACCGCCAATCAATCCAACTTAAAAAACCGAGAATAGTCACCAGGCAGAGAACGCAGGTGGCTAAAGGTAACACCACAAACCGCAGCTGGCGGAATATTACAGTCAGGGTAATGATGATAAACAGCAGAATACCTGCGCCAAAAACAATTAAATCACTGCGAATGAAATCGATCATATCTGCAGTGATCATATCGGGGCCGCCAAGATAAATGGTTGCTCGATTGCGGTAGTTTTCAATCAGGCCGCGTATGTCGGCAACACGTTGATGATCTATTTCCGCTTTGGCGGTTCGGTAATTTAAAAACTCTAGACTTACTGATTCTAATTGTTGTTCTTGTTGCTGACTGAGACCGGCAGTATCTCTTAGGAAACGTAAATCGTCCCGCGCGGACACCAATCTCAGATAGGTTTCATCCAATGCTAGCGTCGCCATCATGCCAGTGGTTGTGCCGTCAGCACTTAGAATAACGTCTTTATATATCGGACTGTTCAGAAACTCTTGTTTTGCCAGCTGTTTATCGACTCCTTTGGACATCAAAGTAGTGAGTTCGCCGGTAAGGTCAGTGATGTCAATTTTGGGACTGTACAAAAGCGGGACGTCCAGCATCGACAGTACGCTTTCAACGCCCTGGATGTCCAACAATTCACTACGTAAAGACTGAAGCGTTTCTAGATTATTCTGATCAAATAATTCACCTTGGGAGGGTGAAAAAGTCACAATCAAAAAGTTGTCGCTACCGTAACGTTTGACGACCTCCCGAGAAAAATTTAAATCATCATCTCGCTCAAGTGTTAATGAGTCTGCTGACGCATCGAGTTTAAAGTTGGGGAGCCCTATTGCCATCGTAGCGGCAAGAGCACAAACCGACATGATTGCTAGCCAAGGATTGCGCAAAACGATTTTCTCGTAGAGCTTAAATAACGAAGATTGCATGATTTCAGCTGACCCCAATAGTGAAAAACCAAGTGCGCTATTATGCGGTTTTGTCGGCAGTAATTATAGTTGGGTACTGAGATGAAGTGCATCTAATTGGAACTTTTAGCCAACTTATCATCTATTTAGTGTTTAGCTTACGTAACTCGGTGTAACACTTTATAGTTCTGGCTGTTCATTGTGATTTTTGGGTGCATCAGGTTTGGTAGACAGTGCAATGCTATTTTGTGAAATACTATAAAAAAATAACAGAGGAGGGATCATTTTGAGTAGATCCAAAAGTATCATAGGTATTCTAATATCGCTGGTTATTGCCGGCTTGGTTTTGCTTGCAGGTAGTCACGGAAGTGTCATCATTAGTGGTCTTCCGCTATTTTTGATCTGTGGAGCTATTGGTTTTGTTTTGCACTGGGCTGTGTTTATGCCTTCCTATGCAGCTCAAACTGAGCACTATTTCGATTTAACAGGATCTCTATCCTATATTGCTACGGTGATTGTTGCGGTGGTTCTAAATCCTTCGCTGGATATCAGAGATTTGATTATTTGCGCCATGATTGTTATCTGGGCCGGTCGGTTGGGCAGCTTTCTATTTTGGCGGGTCAAAAAGGACGGTCAAGACTCTCGCTTTGTAGTGATGAAAACTAAGTTTACATGGTTCTTGATGACTTGGACTATCGGTGGGCTCTGGGTGTTAGTTACTATGGCTGCTGGACTGGCAGCACTTACATCCAATACAACAGTCGAAATAGGGGTACTGGGATATTTGGGGATTGGGTTATGGGTATTCGGCTTTGTCGTTGAAGTTATTGCCGATAAACAGAAGACGCAGTTTAGAAAAGATCCTGCTAACCAAGGACGTTTTATTACCTCTGGGGTTTGGTCTTGGTCTCAGCATCCTAACTATTTTGGAGAAATCACACTGTGGTTTGGTCTGGCATTACTCGCTTTTCCGGTTTTATCTGGTTGGCAATTGGCAACGCTGATTTCACCGATTTTTGTATTTTTATTGCTTACCCGTGTAAGTGGCATACCTTTGTTAGATCGTGCAGCAAAGAAGAAGTGGGGTTCAGATGCAGAGTATTTGACGTATATTCAGACAACTTCTAAGCTTGTGTTGGCGCCGCCGAAAAGATAGTTAGGCAGTATTCTAAGGGAGAGTGCTTGGTTTTTGGCAGCCATGAATTTTTTAACAATTGAGTAATTGTAGATGATGCAGGGTGTAATCTTAGATTTTGACAGTGTTGGTCCGGCAGATCTTGATCTAAGCAAACTTTATGAGTTGCCGGTGCAATGGACAGTCTATCCAAATTGTTTGGCATCGCAGGTTGCAGAGAGGATTGCGTCTGCGGATATAGTGCTGATTAATAAAGCACCTATATTGGCGCCTCAGATTGAAAGTGCATCAGAATTAAAGCTGATTTCGATATTTGCTACGGGTACCAATATCATTGACCTTAATGCCGCACGTGCGCGAGGAATAGTGGTAAGTAATGCTATAGGTTATGGTACCGGCTCTGTAGTCCAACATGTTTGGTCACTTATTTTGGCACTGACTACCAATCTCGATGGTTACCGTAAGGCTGCAATGGATGGTAGCTGGGAAGAGAGTGATTTCTTTTGTGTAATGGATTTTTCAGTGCGCGAGCTTCAAGGTAAAGTGATAGGCATCGTGGGCGCAGGAGAGCTTGGTTCTGGCGTTGCTAAAATTGCCGAGGCGTTTGGCATGCAGGTTGTTTTTGCCGCACTCCCTGGACGCAGTTACTCCCCTCAGGCAAACCGGATACCGTTTAAAGATTTACTCACTAAAGCGGACATTGTAAGTCTTCACTGTCCGCTGACCAAAGATACTGCTGGACTCATAAGTACAGAAGAACTTGGGCTTATGAAAGACTCGGCAATCTTGATCAATACCGCTCGAGGCGCTTTAGTGGACGAGCACGCGCTAAAAAAAGCACTGCAAGAGAGGACGATTGCCGGCGCCGCGACCGACGTTCTGAGTGTCGAGCCACCAGTGGACGGTAATGTCTTGCTCGACGAGAGCATTCCCAATCTAATTATCACGCCTCATGTTGCCTGGATTGCCCGTGAGTCTAGACAGCGCTTAGTTGATCAGGTGGCGGGCAACGTTGAGGCTTTTCTGGAAGGGAAACCACGAAATCAGGTATTTTGAACCCTTGATCAAACAGCTTTGAAGGCTAGCCTTCAAAGCTGTTTTTGAGCTTTTTAGGCACCATGACATTTTTTAGCTGAACGTAATCGGGGAGCCCGTTTTTATAGGGTGGGTGATCTTCTCCACTAATCAGAGGTTGCAGGTAATCGCGGGCTGTCTGGGTAATGCCAAACCCATCTTTGGTAATGAAAGATCGCGGCATTTTTTTCTCCATATTGGCAACCTTTTCCAAGGGTACTTCACCAAGTGACCAGCTGTACTCTTCAGTTGAGTCTCTTTCAATGGATACCATCACGGAGCTTTTACCCTGCACGGCGAGTTCGACGGCTCTGCGGCCAACGGCGTAAGCTTGGTCAACGTCCGTTTTAGACGCAATGTGGCGAGCAGAGCGTTGCAAATAGTCAGCCAGCGCCCAGTGATACTTGTAGCCAGTAGACTGCTTAATCATGCTAGCCAGTGTTGGCGCGACCCCGCCGAGCTGTTGATGACCGAATGCATCTTTATTAATGGAGCCTGAAATATGTGCGCCGTCACTATATTGAGCACCTTCTGAGGCAACCACTACACAGTAACCCTTTTCGCTAATTGTTTGCTCCACTTTGCTGATAAATTTTTCTCGTGAAAATGGGATTTCAGGGAATAGGATTATATGCGGCGCATCCCCAGTTTTCTCCGCCGCTAGCCCTCCGGATGCAGCAATCCAGCCAGCATGCCGGCCCATGACTTCCAAGATAAACACCTTGGTTGATGTTGCGCACATAGAAGCGATGTCTAGACTAGCTTCTCTGGTTGATGTGGCAATATATTTTGCTACTGAGCCGAAGCCGGGGCTGCAGTCGGTCAGAGGTAAATCGTTGTCAATAGTCTTTGGAATATGGATGGCCTGAATCGGATAGCCCATTTTTTCAGCAATCTGGGAAACCTTAAGGCAGGTGTCAGCGGAGTCACCACCGCCATTGTAAAAAAAGTAGCCAATGTTGTGCGCTTTAAAGACTGCAATAAGCCGCTCGTACTCTAAAGGACTATCGTCGTAACTTTTCATCTTATAACGACAAGACCCAAAAGCGCCGCCAGGAGTATGTTTAAGCGCAGCCACATCTACTGAGGATTCTTTACTGGTATCAATAAGATCTTCCTGTAGAGCGCCTACAATGCCGTTTAGTCCAGCATAAACCGTACCGATGGTGGCGCTATTTTCTCGTGCGGCCTCAATTACGCCTGCGGCCGAAGCATTTATGACCGCGGTTACGCCGCCTGATTGTGCGTAAAATGCGTTTTTCTTATCCATGGGTAGGTTGCTCACAAAGATCCTGTTTGTTTGCCTTTAATTTTAGTCTCTCACAGGCTAAGGTGAAAGCGGAAACCAAAATAATTTAAGTTATAGTGATCATTAGTTTCAAGATGATTTTTAAGAAGGTCAATTTATGCATATTCATATTCTCGGTATCTGCGGGACATTCATGGGTAGTCTGGCGCTATTAGCCAAGCAAAAGGGTCACAGAGTGTCTGGCTGCGATGCCAATGTTTATCCGCCGATGAGCACGCAGCTCGAAGCAAACGATATTGCCTTAATTGAAGGGTTTGATCCTCAGCAACTTGATCCTGCGCCAGATTTAATAGTGGTAGGCAATGCCATGTCACGCGGAAATCCATGCGTGGAATATATGCTCGACCAACGGTTGCCCTATACTTCTGGACCCCAGTGGTTAGGTGAAAATATATTAAAGGATAAGCATGTCTTTGCGGTCTCGGGAACCCATGGCAAAACAACCACCAGTAGTATGCTGGCAAAAATTCTTGACCAATCCGGACTGAATCCTGGGTTTTTAATCGGCGGAATCCCGCAAGATTTTGGTGTGTCAGCACGTCTAACTGAGAGCGACTATTTCGTAGTTGAAGCGGACGAGTATGACAGCGCGTTTTTTGATAAGCGCTCTAAATTTGTTCACTATTTTTCAGACACGCTAATTATTAATAATCTGGAATTCGATCATGCCGACATTTTCGATGACTTAGCTGCCATACAGACCCAGTTTCACCATCTAGTGAGAACCGTCCCCAGCAATGGCAGTATTATCATGCCCTCTTCTGAGGGTAACATTGAATCGGTGATAAAGCAGGGTTGCTGGAGTAAGAAATACGTCTTTGGCAGCCAGAAAAACGATCTTTGGCAGTTTAACCTTATTGAAAAAGATGGTTCACAATTTGAAATTTTGACTAATGACGAAAAGGGCGAAGAAAAAGAGCGCGCCCAGGTCATTTGGCAGCAGACGGGAATGCACAATGTCAGTAATGGTCTGGCTGCAATTATAGCCGCTTATCAGGTGGGTATCAGTGTTGCGCAAGCCTGCGACGCCCTGAGTGATTTTGTGGGCGTGAAACGGCGCATGGAAGTGATTTATGCCAGTAAAGGGGTAACCCTGTACGATGACTTTGCTCATCACCCAACAGCGATTAAGACCACTTTAGAGGGCTTGAGAGCGAAGGTGGGCAATCGGGCTATAGTGGCTATTATCGAGCCGCGATCGGCAACCATGAAGATGGGGGTCCACCAGCATGCCTTAGCCAACTCAGTGGGTAGCGCAGACCAGGTATTGTGGTACCAAAACAGCGCAGTTGATTGGGACATAGAAGAGCTATCCAGTACTATCAAAATACCGTCTACAGCGGTGAGTAGTTTAGAACAACTGATCAAGACAACTCTTGATCTTGCCCATAGTGGTGTGCATATAGTTATTATGAGTAATGGTGGTTTTGAGGGTTTCCATGGCAAGTTAATTAATGCGATCAAAAATCCTTAGCTATGTAGCATAAAAGTAACCGGGCCATCATTGCACAGAGACACCTGCATGTTTGCGCCGAACTGCCCGCTCTGCACAGAGGCATGATGGGCGGATGCTTGGCTTAAGAAATAATCATAAAGTTGTTCTGCAAGCTCAGGGGGTGCGGCGGATGAGAAGCTTGGTCTGAGACCCTTTTTAGTGTCTGCAGCTAGGGTGAATTGGGACACCACCAGTAGCCCTCCTCTGATATTCGATAAAGATAAATTCATTTTTTCAGTGCTGTCAGAAAATAGTCGATAGTTTAAGATTTTCTGTAACAGCCTGTCGGCCTCTAAGACACTGTCACCTTTCTGCACCCCCAAAAATAAGAGAATACCTTGGTTGATTTCACCTACCACGTGCTGATCCACAGACACTGAAGCGGCAGAGACTCTTTGAATTAGGCCAAGCATTGAGTCATTCTTCGCTGCTTAAGTGGTGTGCGAGCCGCTCCGTTGCTCTGATGAGAGCGTCCAGAGTTCTAGGTTCGCTCGAGGAGTGGCCGGCGTCGGGGATAATCTCCAACTGCGCTTCAGGCCAAGCATCACTTAACGCGAAGGCTTGATTCACCGGGCATACCATATCGTAGCGACCGTGAATAATTGTTGCTGGAATATCTTTTAGTTTGTGAGCATTGTTAACAATTTGATTGGGCTCTAAAAACGCTTTGTTAATAAAATAGTGAGCCTCAATTCTGGCCATTGCCATAGCTAGATGCGGATTGGCAAAATGTGCAACAAAGTCTTCATCAGGATAAAGTGTTGCACAGCGACCTTCTAAAATTGACCATGCTTTGGCTGCGGCCATTCGTTCCAGTTCGTTATCGCCAGTGAGCCTTCGATAAAAGGCGCCGAGCAGATCATCGCGCTCTTCCTCTGGAATAACCTGTACAAAATCTTTCCAATAGTCAGGAAATATATGCTTCACGCCGTTCTGATAGAGCCAAGCGATATCTTCGTCGCGACATAAGAAAATACCGCGCAGGACTAATCCCGTTACTAATTCTGGATAGGTTTGTGCATAGACGAGCCCCAATGTTGAGCCCCAAGAGCCTCCAAATACAACCCAGCGATCAATGTCCAGTGCATTACGTATTATCTCTATGTCAGCAATTAAGGCGTCAGTATTATTATTTTCTAGCAATGCGTGTGGGGAGGATTGGCCTGAGCCCCTTTGATCGAATAGCACAATCCGATATTTGTCCGGATCAAAGAAACAGCGGTCACTAGAGCGGGCACCTCCACCGGGGCCACCATGAACAAATAAAACTGGAATGCCTTCTGGGTTCCCTGATTCCTCAACATGCAAGACGTGAGGTGCGGTGACCGCGATTTTTTGTGTATGGTAAGGACGTATCGCTGGAAACGCTTTCTTCATTTGCTGGGTGCCTTGGGGTTATTGTCTAATATTAGTCGAGTGGCGCCAATATAGACAAAAATTAGTCATGACTCTACTCTAACAGCTTAAGATTCTATTTTTAAGCTGATCGAGGATTTAGTGATGGTTGAGTTGTTGCGCTGTGATTGGTGTATTGGTGACGATTTGTATCGACATTACCATGATCACGAGTGGGGGGTGCCCTGTCGAGATGATACTAAATTATTTGAATTTCTGATCTTAGAGGGCGCCCAGGCTGGATTATCTTGGCTGACAATATTAAAGCGCCGGGAGCATTATCGGCGAGCATTTGCTGAGTTCCAAGTGGATAGCGTCGCGGAGTTTAGTTGCGCAGATGTGGCGCGTCTCATGGAAGATAAGGGCATTGTCCGCAATAGGCTAAAAATTGAAAGTGCTATTTCCAATGCACGGCATTATCAGGCTATTCAGGCCGAATACGGCAGCTTTAGTGACTATATATGGGGTTTTATTGATAACACACCGATTATTAGTCAGTGGTCTAGCCAAGATAAAGTCCCTGCCACCACAATAGTTTCAGATCGTATAAGCCGTGAAATGAAGAAACGAGGGTTTCGATTTTTTGGGAGTACTATTTGCTATGCCTTCATGCAAGCTATGGGGCTAGTTAATGATCATCAGAAAGACTGCTTTAAACACAAGCGATAAAGGGTTTAGCTGACGATGACGGTATTGCCGCCCATATGTTTTGCTTGGTAAAGGCTATTTTCAGTATGTGATAGGAGGTCATCTGAGTCACTACATTTAGCGTTGGAGGCGATCCCCAGACTACATGATAACTTTAGAATTTCTCCTTGGGCTTTCAGTTTCGCGCGGCTTACTTTTTCGCGCAAGACTTCAGCTATTAATAATGTTGCCTCTGCATCACCATGAGGAATGATAATAATAAAGGCGTTGCCGTCCCAGCGCCCAAATACGTAGTCATCAGCAAGGATAGTTTTAAACAGGTCACTCAACGAGCATAAAACAGTATCCCCAGTCTGGTGGCCATAACGTTCATTGATTGATCTGAAGTTATCTACGTCAGCGATAATCACCGAAAAGTTATTGGCCAGCTTTTCCGTGGTTAAAAACTTTTCACGCAGATGGGCCTCAACGTAACGCCTTGTGTTCAACCCGGTGAGAGAATCTTCAGCTTCTGTTTTTTTAACGAGGGAAGTCAGGTCTTCCATTTTTGCCAGGTACTTATCTCTGAAGTTGCTGGCATTGAATGCAATAATTCCTATTGCCGCAGCCACAAACAAGAACTGTATTGTTGTTGATGTCGAAAAAGAATTGGCGTGGTCAAGTGATGCTTGTTGGAAAAGTACCAGTGCGGCTGCACTTAAAAGGCCGACAAAGAGATACAGGTTTCGTGGGTAATGGCAAACACCAATCAATACTGGAAGTGCGGTTAAGCACCACATTAACGAGGGCGGGTCGAGGATAACAACGGTGGCGTAAACAAACCCTGAAGTCAGGGTTAGGATAAGTAGCAAGTTGGCAAAATATTTGGATTCAAACACTTTATAAATAACAAAACTAATCATTATTGCGCCGCCAAGCGCTATATAAAATATCACAGATGACATTTCTTGTCTTACGTAAGACAAGCAGGCAAAGAGCACTACAATCAAGCCCTGAGCAACCATTGCAAAGGGCAGAAAATCTTGATCAGCAGTGCGTGTGGCGTAGTTTTTTTTCATTGGGTACTACCAGTTCAGATCTTGTTAATCGATCTTTAAACTATAGCACCGAATCATAATTATTCATTATTAAAAAATTAAAACTACCTTGAATTTCTCTTTCTTAGTACTTCTGTGAGCAATTTTTTGCGTATTCGTATACTAGTTGGAGTTACTTCCACTAGCTCGTCGTCTTCGATAAATTCAAGAGCTTGCTCTAAAGTATGCTTGATTGGAGGAACTAATGTCAGTGCTTCATCTGTTCCTGATGCCCGCACGTTAGTCAACTGCTTACCCTTAATGGGGTTCACTACCAAATCATTAGATCGTGAATGTATGCCGACAATTTGTCCTTCATACACGTCAATGGCATGCCCTAAAAAGAGTCTGCCTCGAGCTTGTATGTTAAATAGTGCAAAAGCTGCGGTTTTACCTTTTACCATACTTACCAAGGCGCCATTTTTACGCGCAAACTTCTCGCCCTCTTTCGCAGGGGCATAACGATCAAAAATGCTGGTCATAATGCCAGACCCAGAGGTGAGCGTTAAAAAGGCTCCGCGGAAGCCAATTAATCCTCGTGAGGGCATTGAGAATTCCAATCGTACACGGCCTTTTCCGTCTGGCTCCATATTGGTTAATTCTGCCTTACGCATTCCGAGCTCTTCCATCACAGATCCTTGATGCTTTTCCTCAACATCAATAACGACCTGCTCAAATGGCTCATGAACAGCCCCGTCGACTATCTTTTGAACTACTTCGGGTCGAGAAACGCCCATTTCAAAACCTTCACGTCGCATGGTTTCAATAAGTACTGATAGGTGCAATTCACCGCGACCTGAAACAACGAATTTATCAGGCGTATCGCCTGATTTCACTCTTAAAGCTACGTTATGTATTAGCTCCTGCTGCAAACGATCTTTGATGTTACGTGTGGTGACATATTTACCTTCGAGACCTGCAAAAGGAGAGTCATTGACGATAAAGGTCATGCTAACAGTGGGCTCGTCTACGCTCAGCGCAGGCAGAGCTTCGACATGGTCTGGATCACAGAGCGTATCTGAGATAGCCAATCCATCGATACCATTTATACATACAATATCGCCGGCACCAGCAAGTTGGGTTTCGATTTGCTCAAGTCCCAAATAACCCTTAACGTTTAACACCTTGCCTTTACGTTGGCTACCATCGGCAGTCTTCACGACTACTTGTTGTCCAGGTTTAAGCGTCCCTCGCGTAATTTTTCCCACTCCAATAACACCAACGTAGCTGTCATACGCCAGCGCCGAAATCTGCATTTGAAAAGGACCGGATTCATCAACATCAGGTGCTGGCACATCAGCGACGATCATTTCGTACAGCGGCGTCATGTCTTCGGACATGTCCTCATGATCGCGACCGGCAATACCGTTAATGGCCGATGTATAAATAACTGGGAAATCAAGTTGTTCATCGGTAGCACCGAGGTTGTCGAACAGATCAAAAACTTGGTCCATAACCCAGTCTGGGCGAGCGCCAGGACGATCGATTTTGTTGATGACAACAATCGGACGTAAGCCCTGCTCAAATGCTTTGGAGGTGACGAATCTGGTTTGAGGCATAGGGCCATCTACAGCGTCAACAAGCAAAAGCACAGAATCCACCATGGATAAAACTCGCTCGACTTCTCCGCCGAAGTCTGCGTGACCTGGGGTGTCTACGATGTTAATACGGTAATCATTCCAATTGATCGCAGTATTTTTGGCGAGAATAGTAATTCCGCGCTCTTTTTCTTGATCATTGGAGTCCATCAATCGTTCCGAACCCACATCTTTTCGATCTAAGGTTCCCGACTGACTCAACAGTTTGTCGACCAGGGTGGTTTTTCCGTGATCAACGTGAGCGATGATCGCGATGTTCCGCAAGTTCTTTATTGACATGATATGTACCGAATGGGTCGAAAAGGTCGCGATTATAATGGAAATTTCAAAAACTGCTACGGATCTTTTCAGTCAGAGGGCAATAGACGCCGATCTGGGGGGCAGATATCAGAGCAGGAAGAGCAGATTAATGAGCTGAATGGCCCAGTATACCTACGTTATGGAATCCTCTATCACGCAAAATTGCGGCATGCAGTCTACTCATAATACCTTTTTCGCAATACACTAAATAACTGGCCTGAGGATCTAAGGTGGCAGATTTTTCTGCCAAATGAAAAAATGGGATACATCTCACTTCATTATCGGGGTAGCAGGTGAGTGGCATTTCAGCGACCTCAGCGGGGTGGCGAACATCAATAACAATGTCTTGCTGCCTTGGAGTAAAAAAGAACTCAGTTTCACTTGGCAGCGGTTTATTGTCAGAGCTTGCCATGTTCTTACTCTCGCTTTTGTGGTCAGCACTTAGTTTAGCAATAAAAACAAACCGAAAGTTCGAAACTACACCTAACATTTGGTTGCAGCGGCGGATACAGCTAACAAGCTCCTCAAAAAGCACCATATTGGTGCCCTTAAACTTTTTATGACCTTAGATGGTGCGTAATAATATGCCTGATAATCTGTCTTGAGGTTTTTTTCTAGCGCCATGTCTTAAAAGCCTCTATTCTTATGCCCCTTGAGTTTGCGCGCTGAAATTATTTCATTGGCACGGCAATTGCACCGATTTAAGGCAGGGAAAGTCAAAAGTACGTAAGTTAGCTTTCGTTGCTAATCTCATTGAGTTCTAATGAGCAGAGGCAGGCTTTAATTTATTGGATATCTCGATTGGGATCACCTTTGGTTACGATGGTAATCGAGATAGAAAAGTTTGAAAGCAAATTATCAGAATTAATCTAAACGGAGAGTCATCAAAAATGAAAGCAAAGTTAGAATATATTTGGCTAGATGGTTATGCACCCACTCAGAGCCTACGCAGTAAAACTCAGGTTCGTAGCAACTTTGGCGGTACTCTTGAAGAGTGTCCAGTGTGGTGTTTCGACGGTAGTTCAACCGGACAGGCAGAGGGTAATGCATCAGATTGCTTGCTCAAGCCGGTGGCTATCTATCCTGATCCGGATCGCAGCAATGCTTATTTGGTAATGACAGAAGTGTTGAATGCTGATGGCACTCCGCATGTAAGCAACGGCCGTGCAACCATTGACGATGATGATAACGATTTCTGGTTTGGATTTGAGCAAGAATACTTTTTGTGGGACGTTGACACTAAACTACCTCCTGGCTTTCCTCATGGCGGGTACCCTGGACCCCAAGGGCCTTACTACTGTTCGGTGGGCGCATCCAATGCATTTGGGCGTGATTGTGTTGAAGAACACATGGATATCTGTCTTGAAGCCGGCATTAATTTTGAAGGCATTAATGCCGAAGTGGCAGCGGGACAGTGGGAATTTCAGTGCTTTGCCAAGGGTGCTAAGTTGGCCGGTGACGAAATTTGGGTGGCGCGCTATCTGTTAGAGAGAACCGGTGAAAAGTACGGTTTTGCCATTAACTACCATCCTAAGCCGTTTGGCGCTATGGATTGGAATGGTTCGGGAATGCATGCTAACTTCTCCAATGGCGCTATGCGTGATTTGGGTGACGAGGCTGTATTCACTAAAATTTGCGAAGAATTTGGCAAGAACATCGAACGCCATATCAGTGTCTACGGCGCGGACAATGATCAGCGCTTGACCGGACTTCATGAGACTCAGTCAATAGACGAGTTTAGCTTCGGTGTTTCTGATCGTGGATCATCAATCCGGATCCCCATCGGCACGGTTGAAGATGGCTGGAAAGGTCGCTTAGAGGACCGCAGAACTGCGTCTAATGCAGATCCTTACAAGGTTGCTGCAGCGATTATTAAAACCACCAAAGAAGCGTTAGCTTAAGTAAAATGACCCCGGAGATAATTCTGTCTCCGGGGTTTTTATGTCCCTAGAAGACCAGGTCGGCATGACCTAATACCTTTAAAGACCCCTCTAGCGCTCTCTATAAGTTCAAGCACTTCTGCCGAGTTATACCACAACCACATTAATGCACTATAATGGTGCGTAATAGAGCGGTCATTTACTCTACTGTGCCTAACATATGGGTTTTAGCGCCCTTTTTACCGTTTAAACCTGACCAATACTTGGCTTACTTATTGCAGGATTAATTGTAGGTAAAGGGTGTGGTGGCTTATCACATACTATAACGACAGTTGATGAGATTATGGATACAGAAAAATTCCACGGATTACTGTTAGATAATTTAAATGCAGCAGTATTGTTGCTTGATGAGCAGTTGTCGATAACGTACGTGAATTCCGCCGCAGAATCGCTATTGCAGATAGGAAGTTCTCGGTTATTAGGGTCGCACATTTATATTCTTTTCAATGATGCCGAAAGTTGTAAAAAAACTCTTGAAGAAGCCATTCGTTCTGGCAACCCACATACGCGGCGTCATGAGCAACTGCGTATTTTGGCGTTCAACGATATTTCCCAGGTAGATTACACGGTAACTCCAATGGAGGTACTTGGTAAGCGCGCGCTTTTGTTAGAAGTTCAGCCGATTGACCGGTTTATAAAAATTAACCGCGAAGAGGCCCTTCTGTCAGTGCATGACACTTCAAAGAGTCTAATTCGAGGTTTAGCCCATGAAATAAAAAACCCACTCGGTGGTATTCGTGGTGCTGCGCAATTACTTGAGCAGGAAATAATAGAGCGAGGCTTGGGTGATGAGCCGCGAGAATTTTGTCAAATCATCACTACTGAAACTGACCGCCTACGGAATTTGGTGGACCGGTTATTGGGTCCGAACCAAATTCCACAATACGCACCAATAAATGTGCATGAGGTGACTGAGCATGTTGCCAATCTATTGCAAGCGGAGGTTCAGGGGGCTCTGGCGATCTCGAGGGATTATGACCCCAGTATTCCAATTTTAAGTGGCGACCGAGCTCAACTTATTCAGGCAGTTCTAAATGTGGCGCGTAATGCCATGCAAGCATTACTAGAGTCGACTGTGATTGATCCCCGGGTGATCTTTAAATCGCGCATTCAGCGGAGTTTCACCATCGCTGGAAAGCGCCACAGGGTGGTATGTCGAATTGACATTATCGACAACGGTCCGGGCATTTTGGACAATATCGCAGAGCAGATTTTTTTCCCGATGATCAGCGGGCGCAGTGACGGCTCGGGCTTAGGACTAACGATTGCTCAGACCGCTATCAATGCGCATGAAGGCATTATCGAGTGTGATTCTGAGCCTGGTCACACTAGATTCTCAATTTATTTACCTATCAGAGATGACTATGAACAGTAATGCAGAAGTATGGATCGCTGAGGATGACCGCTCTCTAAGATGGGTCATGGAAAAAGCACTGAGCAGAAACGATATGGCAGTGCGCAGTTTTGAGGACGGAGGCCAGTTACTTGCAGCTTTGCGCCTTTCGACGCCAGAAATTATTATTTCAGATATCCGCATGCCAGGTATTGATGGACTTGAGTTGCTTAAAGAGATTCATCTTAGTCATTCCGATATTCCGGTGATTATCACTACCGCCCATTCAGATTTAGACAGTGCGGTAGCAGCTTATCAGGGCGGGGCGTTCGAATATCTACCGAAGCCTTTTGATCTCGATGAACTAGTGGACGTTACTCGACGCGCGAAATCATTTTCTCAGGAGCAAAAATCGAGCTTGGAGATACCTGAGGCGACTTCAGTAGTCCAGGAAATTATTGGTGAAGCGCCGGCCATGCAAGAAGTCTTTAGAGCTATAGGACGACTGTCTAACTCTAACATTACCGTGCTTATTAATGGCGAGTCGGGAACGGGCAAGGAGTTGGTCGCACAGGCACTACATAAACATAGTCCGCGTAAGAACGCTAAATTCATCGCCCTAAACATGGCCGCAATACCACGGGATCTAATAGAATCAGAGCTGTTTGGACACGAAAAAGGTTCCTTTACAGGCGCCTCTCAACGTCGTGAAGGGCGTTTTGAGCAGGCCGATGGGGGCACCTTGTTTCTTGATGAGATTGGCGATATGCCGGGGGAAGCTCAGACTCGATTATTAAGGATCTTGGCAGACGGTGAGTTCTATAGGGTCGGAGGTCAGACCGCTATAAAAGTCGACGTGCGGATCATTGCAGCTACTCATCAAAACCTAGAAGAATTGGTGGCAGAAAATCGCTTCCGCGAGGATCTCTTCCATCGCTTAAATGTCATTCGCGTGCATTTACCAAGACTTACTGACCGCCGAGAGGATATCCCTCAGTTGATGGAGCACTTCTTTCTGCGCGCGGCGAGAGAGCTCGATATGGAGCCGAAAGTTTTATCTCAACAAGCACAAGATTTTCTCTTCAACATGCCTTGGCCGGGAAATGTTAGGCAGTTAGAAAACATCTGCCGATGGCTGACTGTGATGGCGGCTGGGCGAGAGATTCTCTTAGCTGATTTGCCGCCAGAGCTAAAAGCAGACTCGGTTGATCGGGACTACAGTAGCAAAAATAGTTGGCAACAAATGCTTCGGCAGTGGAGTGAGTCAGAATTAAAAAGTGGACGGAAAAATATACTCGATGAGGCCATTCCTGATTTTGAACGCGCCATGATTGAGACTGCGTTGGCGCACACTGGTGGGCGCAAAAAGGACGCTGCGCTTTTACTCGGCTGGGGTCGTAATACATTGACGCGAAAGTTACAGGAATACAGTATTGAGGATGAGAGTTAGACGCTAGGGTAAGTAACACCCCCGCAATCTAATGCGGGGATTTACTATTGAGAAAGCAATGTAACTAGTGCGTTGTATCTTCGCTCTTATCTTCCTCAGCAGCCTTGGCTTCAGCCTGCTGCACCGCTGAAGCAAATAAGGCGTCAAAGTTAATTGGCGGTAACATTAGCGCGGGGAAAGACCCCTTAGTCAAGGTGTTGTCTATTGCTTCTCTCGCATAGGGGAATAGCATAGTCGGGCATGTCGTGTTGATTACGTGAGTGAGCTGTTGTGGTTCTAAGCCCTTAATAGTGAAAAGACCTGCCTGTTGTACCTCGATAAGATAAATCGTCTCCTCACCATCAGTGACGGTAATCGTCAGTCTTAGAGCTACCTCATAAACATCGTCGGCCACCTTTGAGCTTTGAGTGTTCAAGTCCTGATTGACCTTTGGCTGCCATTGTTTCTGAAAGGCTGCTGCACCCATGGGTGTTTCAAAAGAAAGGTCTTTTAAATAAATTCTCTGAACAGCAAATGCTGGCCCAGCATCTTGAGTTTCTGTCGCTTGGGTTGCAGCAGTCGTGTCATTAGTCGTTTCGTCAGTCATTTGTATCGCCCTTAAAATTGTAGTTCGGTACTTCCGCTATATATTATATATGGCAC
>CAJJAU010000042.1 GCA_905182275.1 gamma proteobacterium HTCC2207 | reverse complement strand
TTTTTGATGTGATAGGTCAGATTTTCGTCATTTCTTTAAAGCTGTTAGTAGTACCTCTGGTGTTTTTCTCTTTGGTGTGCGGTTCTGCCTCGATGGGCGAGGATGTCAAGATGGGTCAGGTAGCCCTTAAAACCATCGGCCTTTACTTAGTGACGACAGCAATTGCAGTAAGTCTTGCTCTGACCATCGCTAACATCGTCGACCCTGGTGTAGGCATCAATACCGCTGAGGCGGCTAACTATATTGCCAAACCCGCGCCATCGTTTAAAGACGTCTTTATTGGAATTTTCCCCTCTAACCCATTTCAGGCAATGGTAGAGGGTAATATGTTGCAAGTTATAGTGTTCGCCATTCTAGTCGGCGTTGCTATATTGCAGGCCGGTGATTCTGGAAAAACCGTTTTGCGCGGCTGCCAGATGATTAGTGATGTCATTATGAGAATGGTATCTATTTTGATGAACCTTGCCCCTTATGGGGTGTTTTGCCTGTTGGCGAAATTATTTACCAGCCAAGGGTTCTCAGCCATTATTAATCTGGCGCTGTACTTTGGCACGATTGTATTCGTTCTATTTCTCCATGCCAGCGTTGTGTATACCAGTATATTTGCTCTACTTACCCGCTTAAATCCAATGACTCTATTTAAAAACATGCGCCCAGCATTATTATTCGCTTTTAGCACCTCATCTAGTAATGCAACGATGCCAATCACTCTAAATGTAGCTCGAACAAGAGTCGGCGCGCACAATTCAATTGCTTCGTTCACTGTTCCTTTGGGAGCAACAGTAAACATGGATGGCACTGCAATTATGCAAGGCATTGCGACAGTCTTTATTGCTCAGGCCTATGGTCTTGATCTGACAATGGGCGAGTACCTAGCCGTTGTTGCGACCGCCACATTAGCGTCCATCGGCACTGCCGGGGTGCCGGGTGTAGGGTTAATTACTTTAGCTATGGTCTTGCAGCAAGTTGGCTTACCTGTCGAGGGCATTGGCTTGATTATCGGCGTTGACCGCTTGCTAGATATGATGCGAACTGTCGTCAATGTATCTGGCGACGGCATGGTGACCGCGGTCGTGGCTAATAGCGAAGGCATGCTAGACAAGGATGTTTTTAATGACCTCTCTGAGCAAGATGATTCCCAGCCTCTACAGTCAAGCTAAATAAATCTAAGCGGTGCTATCTTGCGTAAAAACGACACAGTAACCGCTCAAATAATTAATGATCATAAAGCGTCAACGCTTTAGGTGGTAAGGCGTTTTAGATACCCTGGTGAATCGCAAATTAGTTGTCTGTGGCAGGAACGAAGATCATTTCGGCCACTGTTAAAAAAGGTTTAAATGAAATGCCCGTATTAAGTCGCAAAGGATTAGTGACACTAATCGTCCTAGTGCTTGGCTTGCTGATGATTACTTCCCTAGCCATGCTGAAACCAAAGCCTCAGCGAGAGCCTCGCGCAAGCCGGCCTCTGCTTCCAGTTGAAGTCATTATCGCTGCGCCTGCGCCCCTTGCGGTAACCATATTTAGCCAGGGAACTGTTGCGCCTAAACGAGAAATCGATCTAGTCTCTCAGGTTGCCGGGCGGGTTGTGGCCGTGGCCAGTCAGTACGCAAACGGCGGATTTTTTAACGCCGACGAAATGCTGCTGCAGATTGAACCTGACGACTATGAATTTTCTGTCACCCGTGCCAAGGCTCAGGTGGCCAAAGCTCAAGAGCAGGTGGCCCTAGAACTCGGCCGCTCGCGGCAGGCCAAACGCGAATGGCGGGAGCTTGACGACAAAACAGCAAACGCTCTATTTTTGCGGCAACCCCAGTTGAATTCAGCCCAAGCCTCGCTTGAATCTGCTCAAGCCGATTTAAATAAAGCTCGCTTAGATCTTGATCGCACTGCTATTAGCGCGCCCTTTCCGGGCCGTATTCGGCAAATATTTGCTGATCTTGGCCAATATGTAAATCCAGGGGCACGGATCGCTAAGGTATATAGCACCAATATCGTCGAGGTGCGCCTGCCGCTCTCAGACAGGCAGGCTGCCTTAATCCAGCTTCCCACCAATTTCCAGAATAGTCAGACAGTAAATTATCCCAGCGTTATCTTGAATAGTAGCGTCGGTGAGCAGAGCTATCAATGGCAGGGTAAGATCGTTCGAACGGATGCCTCAATCGATATTGAAAGCAGAATGACCTACGCAGTAGCGGAAATACAAAACCCGTTCAAAGCTGATCTTTCAGCTAATCGGCCGCCACTAAATATAGGGCTTTTTGTGCAGGCGGAGATCTCGGGAAAAACCATTGCTAATGCAATCACCATACCCAAGGATGCGGTCTACAAGGGCAATCAAATTCTTGTGCTCAACCAAGATGACCAGGTTAGCTATCAAACAGTTTCAGTGATTCAGACTGACATTAATAGCATAACCGCGGTGGGTGTTACCCCTGGGACACGAATCGTTTCTTCGCGTATACCGCTGGCCATCGCTGGTATGAAAGTGGCACCAAAAGAGCAGCAGCTGGTCAAAAATCAGTCATCTGCTGAGGATACGGTCCTTTGAACGCGTCAATTCGCTGGTTCGTTAACAATCCAGTCGCCGCAAACCTGCTGATGATTATGATTGTCATCGGTGGTTTTTTTGGAGCCTATGGCATTGGTAAAGAGGTCTTTCCTTCAATCTCAGTGAATTACATTACCGTTAACATGCCCTACCCAGGAGCGGGTCCAAAAGAGGTTGAAGAACAAATAGTGGTCCGCATTGAGGAGGCTATTTATAATTTAGAAGGTATCAAAAGCTTGTCATCAGAGGCTCGTAAAGGGCGCGGTTCTGTCACAGTTGAAGTTGATACCGACTATGAAATGACCAAAATGCTCAATGATATCAAGAGCCGTGTCGATGCTGTTATCACCTTCCCAAAAGACGCAGAAAGGCCGATCGTTACTGAAGTTGTAGAGCGTGAAGAAGTCATCAGAATCGCCCTATTTGGCGATGCTGATGAACGGGTACTCAAAGAGTATGGCGAGCGTATTCGCGATGACCTTGCAGGCATGCGCGGCGTAGATTTCGTCGAAGTTTGGGGCGTTCGACAGCCGCAAGTTGATATAGAACTCTCTGAAATTGATATGCGTCGCTACGGCATTTCTTTTGATGATGTGGTCGGTGCAGTACGCCGCACATCCATTAATTTGCCCGCCGGAACTATCCGCGCCGACAGTGGTGATATTCAAGTTCAAACCAGAGGGCAGGCCTACTACGAAGATGACTTTAAGAGCATCCCTGTCACCAGTGGCAATGACGGCACGCAGGTCACCATTGGGGATGTAGCCACAGTTAGAGATACTTTTGAAGAACGCAACGCTGTGACGCGCTTTAATGGCAAAAAGGCCATATTTTTGGCCATAAGCGTCGGCGAAGATCCGGACGTTATGGCCACCACCAAAGCCGTTAAAGACTATGTGGCAACGGGCGCCGCGTTTTTACCCGATGAACTTAAAATGGACACCTGGAGAGACTATT
Organism: gamma proteobacterium HTCC2207; assembly: GCA_905182275.1. GTDB lineage: Bacteria > Pseudomonadota > Gammaproteobacteria > Pseudomonadales > Porticoccaceae > HTCC2207. The sequence goes on along the minus strand of CAJJAU010000042.1, from coordinate 13,053 downwards.
CAGTGCTCTTTGAAGGTCGTCTGTCGTTGCTGACCAAAAATGCACTGGGCGGTTTAGTGTTAGTGTTCATTGTACTTATGCTGTTTTTAAGTCCTCAATTAGCCTTTTGGGTGGCATTGGGTATAGGCGTTGCCTACATGGGGGCACTATGGATTCTACCTGGAGTCGGCCTAACGCTAAATATGCTGTCGATGTTCTCATTTCTACTGATTTTAGGCATTATTGTCGATGATGCCATTATTGTCGGTGAGAGTGTTTTCAGGCATCAAGAAGAGGGGCTTGACCCACTGGCTGCGGCGCAAGCAGGGACACAAGCTGTCGCTAAGCCGGTATTTTTAGCGGTGCTCAGCACCATGATTTTCTTCTCGCCAATATTTTTTCTACCCGGGCTGTGGGCAAAATTTCTTTGGGCGATACCGGCCGTAACCATCGTAGCACTGAGCTTTTCACTGATTGAATCGCTGTGGATACTGCCCTCTCACCTTGCTCAAATGAAACCGAGTAAGCCACCAACTACGAAGTTTGGTACCCAATTATTAAAAGTTCGGCTGGCATGCTCCAGTGGTCTAACCCGTTTTGGGAAAAACATATTTCAGCCTCTATTGAAAAAAGCACTGCGCTGGCATTACCTAACCTTAACGCTGTTCTTTTTGGCCTTAACACTCTCACTTACCCTAGTAGGTGCTGGCTACGTCAAACAGGTAACCATGCCAAATGTGGCATCCGATTTTATTTCCATGCGTCTAAGTATGCCCGACGGTCACTCAAAAGAAGCGAAGCTGGACATCATGAAGCGCGCAGAGCATGCCGCTGATCAGCTTACCAATGATGCTGTTGTTCAAGAAAGTGTTGTGACAGATCGCTTAATTGCCAATCAGCTCTCGTTCATGTGGGGAGACACTATTCGCCTACTGATTGAGCTCACCCCCGAGGTTAGCGGGAAAATAGATCCAAAGCTCGTAGGAGAACGGTGGCAGTCCATTATGGGTCCAGTGCCGGCGGCCAAAAAGGTCACTCTCGATACTACGCTAGGACCACCATCCTCGATGTTCTCCATTTCACTGACTTCATCCAATGTTGATCAGTTAGCACAGGCAGCGGCGTTTATAAAAGAACAGCTAGGTCGACTACCTGGCACCAAGAATATTCGTGATGACCTGCATTCTGGTCGTGCCGATATTGATATTAGTTTATTGCCCAATGCGGACAGTCTTGGGGTTAGCCTTTCCCAAATAGCCACTCAGGTGCGCCAAGGTTTTTATGGTGCTGAGGCGCAGCGTATACCTCGAGAGCGGGATGATGTTCGGGTTATGGTGCGCTATCCAAAAGATGCAAGATCACAGGTTGCTACCTTAGAAGATATGCGCATCCGTACTGCCGGGGGTGCAGAAGTCCCATTCTACTCGGTTGCAGAAGCGAATTATGTTCCTGGATACTCGCGGATTAAACGCACTGATCGCGAGCGCAGCATACGTATTACTGCTCTGCCTTCAACAGGTAAACTCACCGTGAGCGAGATAGCCGAGGTTATTTATGGGGATGTGGCCAACGAAATGCTGGAGCTGTTTCCCGAGGTATCGATTAAGAAAGATGGTCAGCTTGAAGATCAAGAAGAATTCAATAGTACTGGGCTTAAATTGTTTGGTTTGGCCATTTTATTAATTTATTCCATAATGGCGATCGAATTTAAATCCTACTTGAAACCTATTGGCGTTTTGTCTGCCATTCCATTTGGCATTATGGGCGCAATTTTCGGGCACCTGCTCATGGGCTTGGACTTTAGTCTGTTGTCTTTAGTTGGGGTACTTGCTGTATCTGGGGTAGTGGTGAACGACAACCTTGTACTGATTGATCGTATTATTCAGTTGCGCGAAGAAGGCGAAGATCTCTATGAGGCTTTAGTCAGGGGTAGTGTTGAGCGATTCAGACCCATTATATTAACGTCAATCACGACGTTTATCGGCCTTACTCCCATCCTAATGGAGACGAGTCTGCAGGCGCAATTTTTGATCCCCATGGTTGCGTCGCTGTCTTTCGGAGTACTCTTTGCGACAGCCGTAACCTTACTATTTGTACCCTGTCTTTATATGGCCGGTGCTACTCTCAAGCAAAAACTAACTGGCGGCTCCGTGAGCATTAAAACCCCAGCCACCTGAGAGTTAGTAGTAAGCGGTGGGGGACGTCGTCAGCACCAGCGGCGATGCCACTTCCTCACGCTTGACCACACCGCACAGCTGCTCAACTAATTCCAGGGCGAAATCAATCGCTGTGCCTGGGCCCTGGCTGGTCACACAATTACCATCAACCACTACTCGAGACTCAGTATCTACCTCTTTCGCTTTAATGCTCTGATAAAACTGCGGATGGCAGGTTGCGGTCTTGTCGGCTAATAACCCTTTATCGCCAAGCACTATGGCCGGCGCCGCGCAGATCGCGCCATATAATCCCGACGCGTCGACTTGGGTGTGCAGTAACTGGTCAAGGACATCACTTTCAGCAAGAATCTCTGATCCAGCAATGCCACCTGGAAGTGCAATCAAGTCCCAGACTTTTCCCGCACAATCTTTAATATCACAGTCGGCAACGATTTGGGTTCCTCGAGCAGCGGTAATCTTAAGGTCTTTAGAGGCACTGACTGATGCCACAGTGACCAATACTCCGGCCCGGCGTAAAACATCTATTATGGTTACCACTTCAATTTCTTCACTGCCATCGGCAACTGGGACTAAGGCCTGTTTAGTCATATTATTTCCCTTTTTATCCAACATCTGTATAGGTTACACTGTGCCCGAAATCAACGGTTCTGTCACGGGAAGTGCATGAGAATTTATATCATACAAAGCCAGGAGATGGCTACGCTGGACAAGCACTTACAGTGGACTCGGGATATTAAATCGAGCAGTCTTTTTTATACCCCCCACAGAGACATCGCACTGAATCAGCTGATCGAGTTAAATGCCAAAGATACCAGCTTGCGAGCTGATATAGTTGAGTGTTCGGCAGATTCAAAGGGGCGGCCTGTAGTCTTGCTTGAGGCCCTTAATACTGAACAAGCTGACGCTGTCGAAAATCAGTCTAGCGCAGCCTAACCGGGGTTCCATTTTGTCTTTAGATGTTAAACTTGACCTGTTCAGTAATCCTGCAAAAGCAGATCGATTAACCGGCATAGCGCGAGGTATTGAAAAGGAAAGCCTGAGGGTAGAAGCCAGCGGCCACCTTGCCAACACACCACATCCCGCGGCGCTGGGTGCTGCATTGACCCATCCCAATATAACCACCGACTTCTCAGAGGCGCTGCTGGAGTTCATTACTGCGCCCTCCTCGTCGATTGATACAGTGATGACTCAATTAGAGGAGATTCATCGGGTCACTTACCAACATATTGGTGATGAGTTACTCTGGGTCAACAGTATGCCTTGCCAGCTCGGCTCAGATGCCAGCATTCCTATTGGGCAATACGGCAGCTCCAATGTCGGAAAAATGAAAAACATCTACCGGCGTGGACTTGGAAATCGATATGGTCGCTTGATGCAAACCATTGCCGGTATCCACTATAATTTTTCGGTCCCCGATTCACTTTGGGAAGACCTACAAGCTAGCGCCAATAACCAACAATCGCTGCAAGATTTTAAATCCGATGGGTATTTTGGTCTGATTAGAAATTTTCGTCGCTATTCATGGCTACTTCTCTATTTACTGGGGGCGGCTCCCGCAATCTGTCGAAGCTTTGTGGGCGATTCAGATCATCGCTTAACGGCGGTCGGTGATGACACACACAGCTTGCATCAACCTCATGCAACCTCCCTTCGGATGGGTGATCTAGGTTATCAAAGTGATGCTCAGAGCTCGCTGGTAGTTTGTTACAACGATGTGCCCCAATACACTGACACGCTTAAAGAGGCTCTTTCACAGGCTTACCCAGCCTATGATGAGATTGGTTTGAAAGACAGCAACGGTGACTATCAGCAGCTCACTACTAATCTCTTACAAATAGAGAATGAGTTTTACAGCACTATTCGACCCAAGCGCACTGCTGCCTCTGGCGAAACACCGGTACATGCACTTATAGAGCGCGGAGTGGAGTACATTGAAGTACGCTGCGTCGACCTCAACCCACTTCTACCCTGTGGGATCGATGAGCAGACGATCTGCTTCTTAGACACGTTTTTGCTGTTCTGTTTGCTACAAGATAGTCCAGCGACCGACGCTAAAGAATATGCGAGTATCCCCGAAAATATTGATCGCACCGTCTATTCGGGACGCGATCCGGCGTTGACCTTACTACGAGGCAAAGAAGAGGTGCCCCTAAGGGGTTGGGGGCAAACGCTACTTGAAGAGATGCTTCCAGTGGCCGCAGTATTAGATAAAGCCAACCATACCGAGAGTTATACTCAAGCTTTAGCCGCAATGCTGGAGCGGATTCATGATGACAGCTCAACACCGGCAGCAACAATTTTGGCAGAAATGCGCTCAAATAATGAGACTTATTACGCCATGGCAATGCGCAAAGCCTGCGAGCACCGAGACTATTTTCACGCCAATCCCCCCGATGCTAGCACTATGAATAAGTACCAAGATTTAGCGACACAATCTTTACAAAAGCAGGCCGATATAGAAGCGCACGACAGCCTTTCATTCGATGAGTTTTTGGCTGACTATTATCGCTAGTCAGACATAGTATGAGAATATACGTTAAGTCCTAAAGGAGTGAGCATTGAGTTACCTAACCTGCAGAACAGTCAACTTTTTAGGCGCCCTTGGTTGTGCTGGTGCGCTAATAATAGCGGTTGTCTATTTCCAGCAGCATCTGGGTCTTGAGCCCTGTTATCTGTGTATTACACAACGAGCATTTGTAGCTCTCGCTGGCGTTATATTTTTGATCGCTGCACTGCATAATCCCTTGCAGCGAGGACAAAAAATCTACTCCGGTCTTGGCATTGCCGCGTCCCTGAGTGGTGGTTTTTTCTCCATCAAACAACTGCGACTGCAAAACCTTCCTGAAGACTCTGTACCGGCTTGCGGCCCTCCGGTGGACTATCTGTTTGATGTTTTCCCCGCGTCAGAGGTCATCACCATGCTCATTCGCGGTGATGGCAATTGCGCGAAAATACAATGGGAGCTATTGGGTATAAGTATGCCAGGCTGGGTACTGATTGTTTTTGTAATACTCGCCGGCATAGGAATCTTCCAATTATTGCGCAAACATTAAGACTCGCCTTTGGACTAATAGCTCTAGTTGCCTTTCAATGGATGGGAGAGCTGGTAGTGGCATGGACTGGCATTATCGTTCCAGGTCCGTTAATAGGCATGCTGTTACTCCTCGCCGTACTGATATACCCCAGTCGTCTAACTAACCTCATCCAACCAGTCAGCACTCGCCTGATTCAAAATCTTTCTCTGCTATTTATCCCGGCCTGTGTGGGCGCTTTTTTCCTCAGTCCATCAATCAATCTGCAACTGCCCATGCTATTGCTAACCGTGGTGATTAGTACCCCACTGACAATGATCGCAATGACTCTGCTAATCAGGTCTATCAAAGGCCAACAGAATGATTGAGTTAATAATGCAGCAATGGCAGCAAATAACTGCTAGCTCGTGGCTGGTTGTATTTTCTGTGCTTGGGTTTAGTGCTGGTATTTTTATATATAGACGTAGTGGCAAACATCCACTTTGTCATCCTCTAATCATCAGTACGCCCCTCATTAGTCTTGCTCTCTATGCTTTGGATATTGATTATGGCCACTATTATCAAGCTAATGGCGTATTCAACTGGCTCCTTGGCGCTGCTACAGTAGCTTTAGCCGTACCCTTATCCCAGCAACTAAAAAAGCTCAGTGTGCTCTGGCCGACTATTTCAATAGCTGTGCTCAGCGGTGGTTTATTTGCGGCCTTTAGCGCCTTAATCATCGGCAGTTGGCTGAGTATAGAACCAATAGCCATTTTTTCACTCGCGGCTAAATCAGTGACTACACCGATTGCGATGATTCTTACTGAGCAGTTGGGCGGCCTCATAACACTGATTACTGTTCTAGTTTTGTTTACAGGCATTATTGGGATTATTGTCGCCCAACCTATTTTCAATGCCTTTAGTTTGCATGATGAGCGCTGGCAGGGTCTGATCTTGGGCGTCACAGCGCATGCCATCGGCACACTTAAGGCCTTTGAGAAGAGCCCTAGATGTGGTGCCTTCTCAACTATTGGCATGGGACTCAATGGTATTTGGACTGCGCTTTTCCTTATTCCTCTTGTCGAGGCCTTTGGGCCTTGAAAGATTATGCTTTTATGAAAAAAGAGGTACACTTGCACAAGCGGATACCGACTGAGTAAAAAATAATGGTTAAGGATAATCAAAAACTACAATCTCACTGGGGCAATGTTAGCCAAAGTATTGAGCGCTGGCTTGAAGAGCGTCGCGAATTATTAGCTAAATACTGCGATCTGACAGAAATTATTGACGTTGACGACAACGCCATCGCGCATACAGAACAACTTGAGGTTTTCTGTGAACTGATGGTTGATTATGTCTCTGCCGGTCATTTTGAAATATTTGACCAGCTACATAAAGAAGGACAACTTTTTGAGGACTCGCCGGGATTAGAGAAAGAACCCAACATCCTCGAAAAAATTCAGTCCACCACAGAGTATGTGCTTGATTTTAACGATAAGTATTTAAGCTCTAATGATTTAGACGCACTCATTATTGACCTTGCCGGTCTCGGTGAGACCTTAGCACAGCGCTTTGCGCTTGAAGATAACTTAATCGATGTTTTACATAGCTCTCACGTTACCAAGTTACTTGGAGAACCAGAGCTGAGTTAAATACTTTGAATTTTTGACAATAAAAAAGCCCCGTTATACGGGGCTTTTTTATTGTTCATGCTAAAACTACGCTATTCGCTGTCAACATTTGCCTGCAGTAACTCAACTTCAAAAATAAGTAGTGAGTTTGGGCCAATAGGGCCTGACCCACCCGGTCCATAGGCGAGATCAGCCGGAATATACAGCTCCCACTTAGACCCCTCGGGCATAAGTTGCAAGGCTTCAGTCCAACCGGCGATCACCTGAGTGACGCCAAATTGAGTCGGCACGCCGCGTTTTACAGAACTATCGAATTCAGTACCATCCAGGAGTCGACCGGCGTAATGAACTTCAACGGTACTTTCAACTGATGGTTGTGGGCCTGTACCCTCAGTCAGCACTCGGTACTGCAAGCCGCTTTCAGTCGTGATGACACCCTCTTTCATACCATTAGCAACCAAAAACGCTGCCGCTTCTGAAGCATTACCATCAGACTGAACCGACATGGCTTCTTGCTGCTCGGCCTGCATAGTCGCTTGCTTTGCTTTCATGTCTGTCTCAAATTGTTCGATAACCATGGCAATTTGCTCTTCGCTTAAACTGGGCTGGCCGCCACTTAGGGCAGTTTCAAGTCCATTTTGAAAGGCACCGGCATCAAACTCAATGTCCATACTCTTGATGTTGCTACCATTATCCACGCCCATCAGATAACTGATCTTTTGTGCTTGGGTGGTCAACTCTACTACTGTTGACTGATTCATCTGCTCAGAGGCAGTCTCAGTATTTTCAGCGGTGTCACAAGCAGCCAAAAACAGCACCGCAGTGAGTGGTATTATTTTTACTAGATTCATTATATCTCCTTGATAAAGTAGTCGTCTTTCTAGGGGTAGCGACCCAACTTAGGCCTTTTCTAAATCAGTATCAACTAGTTGTTCATACTGAATATTTTTAAATTGCGGTCAATACAATAGTTACCTTAACCAACAAAGGGTTGGTTCTAATCAATTTTTTTAAATACTAAATCCCATACACCATGACCTAATCGTTCACCGCGCTTTTCAAATTTAGTGATCGGCCGATAGCTGGGTCTTTCGGAATATTGTCCAGCACCCGCACAATTCTCAAAGCCCTCTGCTTCACTGAGCGTCTCTAGCATTTGCTCAGCGTAATGCTGCCAGTCCGTCGCCATGTGTAATATACCATCAGGGCGTAGCTTTGTTCTGACCTGCTGAACAAATGTAGACTGCACAATGCGTCTTTTATTATGTTTTTTCTTATGCCAAGGGTCTGGGAAGTAGAGTTGCAAACGATCAATACTCTTAGGCGCAAAACATTCTTCAAGCACATCATTTGCATCCGCAAGATACACACGCAAATTAGCTAAGCCTTCTGCACGGGCAGAATTAATAATAGTACCGACGCCAGGGGGGTGCACCTCAATACCAATAAAGTCAGTGTCAGGTTCAGCGGCCGCCATTTGTAATAAAGAATCGCCCATACCAAAACCGATCTCCAAAACCTTGAGGCCTGAACGACCAAACACCTCATCCGTATCGATGGCGCCATCAGCTAATTTTAGGCCATATGCCGGCCAACTCACCTCAAACGCTTTGCGCTGAGCCTCGGTCATACGCCCCGCTCTAACAACATAGCTACGAATTGACTTTTCTCGGTACTCGGGTCGAATATCCATCTATTGGCTGCGCCTAGCTGCAAAAAATAATAGTCCCCAACCGGCAATAAACGCGAGGCCCCCAATCGGAGTAACCATTCCCAGAGTCGGCGTATTAGTCAATACCAGTAGATACAGCGATCCTGAAAATAACACAATGCCTGCAGCAAAGCTTACTGCCGCCCAATGACACAGTGAGGCCTTAGCTAGCTGATCGGGCAAGTTGATCACCGCCAATAATGCCAGGGTGTGTAAAAAATGATAGAGCACCGCAGTACGAAAGGTGGCCATGTACCGATCTGACAACTGATCTTCGAGGCCATGGGCCGCGAAGGCACCTAATACTACCGAAAGAACCCCATTTAGGGCGACGAATCTGAGCCAAAATACTTTGTTCATAGCAATAAAAAAGCCGCACAATCAATTAGCGCGGCTCCTTGTAGTAGATTGTTGAGTTAGCCTTCCATTAATAGCCGAACTTTCTTCATGGCGTTTTTTTCAAGTTGGCGTATGCGCTCCGCTGAGATGCCATACTCGGCTGCCAGCTGATGCAGGGTCGCTTTAGTATCATCCAACCAACGGCGTTGAATAATGGCTTGACTGCGCTCATCCAAATTCTTGACCGCCGCCGCAAGACGAATGTTATTGTTGCCTTCAAAATTTTCGTTCTCAATTTGTTCTGCTGGGTCAGCGCCTTTAGACTCTAGGTACAGTGATGGGGAGTAGGCAGTACTCTCGTCATCATCATCTACCGGCGCATCAAAAGTAGCATCCCGTGACGTCAGACGCATTTCCATTTCCATCACATCTTTAACATCAACACCTAAATCATCAGCCACTGCCTTTGCTTCGTCAGCAGACAGCCATTGCAATTCTTTTTTCGCGCTGCGTAAGTTAAAGAACAGTTTACGCTGCGATTTGGTCGTGGCAATTTTAACAATACGCCAGTTGCGGAGGATGAATTCATGTATTTCAGCTTTAATCCAATGCACTGCAAAGGACACGACTCTGACGCCTTTCTCTGGGTTAAATCGGCGTACCGCTTTCATTAAACCAACGTTGCCCTCTTGAATCAGGTCAGCCAATGGCAGCCCATATCCATTGTAGGACCTAGCAATGTGCACAACAAAGCGCAAATGCGACATCACTAACTTGCGTGCAGCATCGAGGTCATCTTCATAAAATAAAGCTTCGCCTAAGGACTTTTCCTCGTCCAAGGTTAAAATCGGCACAGTTGCAGTTCCCTGAATATAGGCATTCAGGTTGGCGCCGGGGGTCATCCATTCCATTGTTTGTAGGGCTTTACTCATGACTTCCTCTTCAAGTCGCTGGTCGAGCATAGTAGCATTAATTGTTTAGTCGTTCAAAACCTTAAAAAGTTCATTGTAGTTCTTAGCTTTACGTACTTACCCACGCTTTAGCTCAACATTCCGCTATTTGGGTTCAATCGCCCGCAAATGTTGCATCACAGCGACCCAAGCACCGATGAGTCCGATCAGAGAACCAGCGCCCCAAAGCCCCAAAATACCCAAAAATCCGGGGCCTGCAAGCTGAAATTGACTCTGATATAAATTCGCCAAAACAGCTATTGACTGGCCCACCCAATAAAAGCTTGCCAGTAGCAGGATAGAGGCCATGATCGCGCCGAACAAACCGAGCAGCAAGCCGGTGTAAAGAAAGGGGCGGCGTACATAGGCGTCTGTTGCGCCAACTAGTTTTACCACAATAATTTCCTCTCGGCGGCTCTGAATTGCCAAGCGAATAGTGTTACCTATAACCAGCAATACACCAATGATAAGGGCAACGCCCAGAGCAAGTACCAACTTTTTACTAACATCAGTGATGGTGGCCAATCGCTGCATCCACAACATATCTACCTGAATATCATCCACTGCCGCCAATGCTCCAATAGCCTGCACCAACTGCTGCGCCTGACTGATGTCTGCAGCACTAGACATCACCGGCTGCACCAAGAATACTGCCGGCAATGGATTGTCATCTAAATACTGAAGCGCACTGCCAAATCCCGACAAGGCCTTAAATTCCTCCAGTGCCTGCTCGGATGAGATGTAATTCGTCACCGCCACCTCTGGCAAGGCCTTTAACTCTCTTCCCAGCTGTGTGATCCCTTGGCTGTCGGTATTTTTTTTAACGAACACGGTGATTTGTGCGGAAGACTCAAAGCCACTGCTGAGTGACTGCATATTGTGCAATGCCAAAAACATCGCCGAGGGCAACGCCAGTGCAATAGCAATAACCACGACGGTCAACAGTGTTTGAATGGGCTCACCCAGCATTTTTTTCAGTGTCGCTGTCAGAGTCGCTCGGTGATGCGCTCTGTAGCTCCGCCAACGGTCGACTAATCTGATCTTATGATCGCTGGCTCCGCGAGCCATTGGTTCGCGCGTGTTTTGGTTACTGACCATTGGAATGCGCCCCATCATCCGTCAACATGCCATCCTCAAGATGCATAATCCGGTGGTCTAGAGAGTTGATCAGGTTAATATCATGGGTAGCAATCAAAACGGTAACGCCTACACTTTGAAAGCGCCTGAACAGGGCCATGATTTCAGCCGACAAGGCAGGGTCCAAATTGCCCGTTGGCTCATCTGCTAACAGTATTTTTGGCTTGTGGACGACCGCCCTGGCAATACCTACTCTCTGCTGCTCTCCTCCAGATAAGGTCAATGGGTTATGTGTCTCTTTGCCAAGTAGGCCAACGCCATCAAGTGCTGCACGCACGCGGCGGCCGGTCTCCGATGGCGGATACCCAGAAATTTGAAGCGGCAGAGCGACGTTTTCAAACACAGTGCGGTCAGAGAGCAACTGATGATTTTGAAAAACCACACCAATTTGTCGACGGTAAGAAGGAATTAGAGATCTCGATAACCGATTTAAGTTTTTACCATTAATCAGCAAGGTCCCGGAGGAGGGTCTTTCCATGAGCATCAACAATTTCAGTAAGGTACTTTTGCCGGCGCCGGATGGCCCAGTCAGAAAGGCCATTTCTCCGGCCTCAAGCTCAAAGCTCACCCGTTTTAAGGCTTCTAGCCCAGAAGGGTAACGCTTACTGATATTGTCAAAACGAATCATTGATATAGGGCCTATTTCTAAGTGTTCAACAGTGCCTGAACAAAATCATTGGCATTAAAGGGCTGAAGATCGTCCTGCCCCTCACCAACGCCTATAAATCGTACTGGCACCGAAAACTTATCCGCCAGAGCAAAGATAATACCGCCCTTCGCAGTGCCATCAAGTTTAGTTAGAGCAATCCCGGTTATCCCCACCACCTGGTTAAACTCAGCCATCTGCGCCACTGCGTTCTGGCCAGTGCCAGCATCTAGCACGAGCAGAACCTCATGAGGCGCACTATCATCTATTTTTCCAGCGACACGCTTAACCTTTTTTAACTCTTCCATTAGGTTACTTTTGTTGTGCAGGCGTCCTGCGGTGTCAGCCATAATGACATCAGTACCACGAGATTTAGCCGCCTGAATGCCGTCAAAAACCACCGACGCACTATCTGCTCCCGTATGCTGGGCGATCACTGGCACCTGGTTGCGCTCGCCCCAGACTTGCAATTGCTCGACCGCTGCCGCTCTAAAGGTGTCTCCGGCCGCTAACATCACTGTCTTACCCTGCTTTTTTAAGCGGCTAGCTAACTTGCCAATGGTGGTAGTTTTGCCGACTCCATTAACTCCCACAACAAGCATCACAAAAGGCTTGCCGCAGGCGTCAAAATCAATCTCGCTCTCACACACTCGCAGCCTGTTGACTAATATTTCTTGCAGCGCTAACTTTAACGCCGCACCATCTTTGAGTGCATGGCGACTCAACTGCGCGGTCAACTCGGCAATAATCGCGGCGGTAGTCTCAATGCCAACATCGGCCATTAATAATGCCGTTTCTAGCTCATCCAGCAACGCTGTATCAATTGCCTTAGTCCCTAAAAAAAGCGCGCCAAGCCCCTCGCCTGTGCGCGACAACGCAGAGCGCATGCGCTCAGTAAAAGATACTTTAGTACTCTTTAGTGGCTCCTGAACTTTAGGCTCTTCAGTAGCTTTGGCAGTTGCCCTGAAGCGATCCAGAAATGAACGTTTGGCGGGCTTCAAGTCATCATTGTTAGGTGGCTGAGAATCCATGGATATCCACATACTACGGTTGGGGAGTTTTGGTGTATCCTACCATTTACATTAGAAAAAGTGGTTAAAAGTCATGCTTCCGAGGCCTCAATTTGTCGATTAATAAAAAACAGTCTGGTTCACGAACGACATCAACCCTAAGAATTATTGGGGGCCGCTGGCGTAGCCGAAAAATTTCTTTTGCCGAGGCACCCGGTTTAAGGCCTACCGGTGAGCGCATTCGAGAAACACTTTTTAATTGGCTAGCGCCCTATATTAACGGAGCGAACTGCCTAGACCTGTATGCGGGCTCTGGAATACTCGGGTTAGAGGCACTGTCTAGAGGCGCGGTACAATGTACTGCACTGGATAATAATAGGACTGTAACTCAACAACTGAAGGCCAATTGTGATCTGTTAAGCGCCGGGCTCACCATTATTAATGCCGACTGTGCTAATTTTT
>CAJJAU010000041.1 GCA_905182275.1 gamma proteobacterium HTCC2207 | reverse complement strand
GAGCGAATTTTATTTCCTAATGAAAATGTTGCTATTGGGCAACGAGCTCTGGTTATTATAAGACCTGAAGACAACGCAAAAGCGAGTATTCTATGAACAAAACGAAAGTCTCTATCATTGGTGGCTCCGGCTACCTTGCAGCCGAGCTGCTGCGTAATTTATTGAGCCGCGAGGACGTAGAAATATTACGCGTCTCTAGCAAGGACCACATCGGCAAAAATATTGGCGAAGTGAATCGTGCCTTTTGGGGCCTTAGCGACATTATCCTTGAAGATATACCACCACGTGAGTGTGCCGCAGGCGCGGACATTGTATTCCTTGCCATGCCACATGTAATAACAGCACGAGTGGCTATGGAATTGTTTGAGTTAGATGTTCGAATTATCGACTTGTCCGGTGACTTCCGTCTTAAAAAGCTCAGCGATTACACGCGCTACTATGCAGATCAGCACCCTTGTCCTGACCGTTTAGGCTCCTTTGTTTATGGCATGCCTGAATTGCATGCGCAGCAAATTAAGACCGCCAAACATGTGGCTAACCCCGGTTGTTTTGCCACCTGCATAGCCACGTCTTTACTTCCTTTGGCGAATGCGGGTCATATGCGCAAATCGGCGGTTAGGATTGTGGCTTTGACCGGTTCAAGTGGTTCAGGGGTGCATCCACAGGCGGGTAATCATCACGCTGTCCGCAGCAACAATTTGAAAGCCTACAAAGTCTTTGATCATCAGCACACTCCAGAAATATTGCAAACCTTAACCTCGGCAGGGGCAGGTGAGGTCAAGCTCGATTTTGTACCTGTCTCTGCGCCACTCTCGCGAGGAATGATGTCAATTACTCAGCTTGATATGCCCACAGGTCTCAGCGAGGATGAATTGCGTGAAATGTATGAAGCCTACTACCACGATTTTCCGTTAATTTCGGTATTACCCAAGGGCGTTGCTCCGGAGGTTGTTGCCATTAAAAACTCTGCTCGTATAGAAATTGGTATTGATATCAGCGAGACCCACAGTGACGGTTCAAAAACATTATGCGTGACCAGCGTATTGGATAACCTCATCAAAGGTGGTGCAGGTCAGGCTATGCAGAACTTTAATTTGATGACCGGCCACGATAACAACTATCAGCTGGACTCATTAGGGATGTGGCCATGATTAATCAGGGGGGTTCTACAGTGGACCAGAGACCTCTGGCAGTGGTCAAAGTGGGTGGCGATATTTTACTTGATGAGATTCAACGGGTCGGTTTAGCAAAAAACGTGATCGGGCTAATCAGTGAGAATTGGCGCGTAGTAGTTTTGCATGGTGGCGGACCACAACTGTCTGCGATGCAATCTCGCTGCGGTATAGAGCCACGTAAAGTTGCCGGGCGACGGATTACTAGCCAAGAAGATTTAGTGTTGGTTAAACAGGTGTTATGTGGCCAGGTAAATGTTGATCTTGTATCTATCATGCAGGCTAATGGGGTCGATGCATTTGGTTGCCATGGTGCATCGGGGAAGCTTATTCAGGCCGAAAAGCGTCCACCGACAAAAGTGTCCGGTGGAGGTTCTGAACCTATAGACTTCGGTCAAGTGGGTGATGTTACGTCGATTAACACTGAGCTTTTAGATAGCTTATTGTCAGCTAATGTAGTGCCCGTCATTGCGTCTTTAGGAATCAATGCTAAGGGTGACGTTTTTAATATTAATGCCGATACCACGGTGGTGCAGATTGCCCGACAAATGTCGGCAGAACTGCTCATTTTTGTCACCGGCATCGGTGGTATTTTTCACGACATAAAAGATCCAAATAGTCGTTTTCCCTCTTTAGACGCAACCGCGGCAAGGCAGCATATCAATAGCGGCGTCATTGTCGATGGTATGATCCCAAAGGTGGAAGAAGCCTTGTCATTGTTAGAATCAGGTGTCGATACTATTGCCATTGTTGATACTCGTGATGCCTCAGCATTTAATAGTATCGCTAAAGGTAATGCAGACTATGGCACATTGATCCGAGCGTCTTAAACGCCTATTTTGAGCAACAAAAACACCACTTCGGCTTTTTCTAGCCATGAGGATTATTTAGGAATACAGTGTTGGCACTGCATAATTTTTAAACACTTAAATAAGATATTAGAGAAGCAATGAAGCCTTTTCACTTTTTCTTACTCTGGTTTTTCGGATTCTTCGTGTTACTTTCTTTTGACTTATTTATCGAAGGCATCGTCTTTGAATGGTTACAGTGGAATGGAACAACAAAAAATGATTGGTTTTTCGCTCTTTGGTGGGGATTGGTTATGGTTTGGTTTTTATATGGCGTTAAAACCTTATATGACAAAATCATCAAATAGTTTCACCGTTCTCAATAACATTTTGTGCTTCAATTATATTTGAACTGAGTACTTTAAAACCATACTATTTGACCCTGAAATTAATCAAGTAACCTAAATCAAGGTCGACACATGAAAAAGACTTATCTTTTGCTGTGCATCACAATACTCGCTTTAACCGCATGTCAGCCAGAGCTTAAAGACTCCTCGCAGTATCAAGTAGACATAACACGCACACAATTTGGCGTGCCTCATATTAAAGCCGCGGACTACGGTAGTCTCGGTTACGGTGAGGCTTACGCGTCTGGACAAGATCAGGTGTGTAACATGGCTGTTGCGCTGATTACGGCTAAAGGTGAAGCGGCGCAGTATTTGGGTGTGGGCCATGAGAACGCCTATCTATACAGCGACATGGTGATAGGCGCTTTAAATATGCCATTCAAGGGTCGCAAAGCACTAGCTGTTCAGCCTGAAAAAATCAAAAAATGGATTGAGGGATACACTGCAGGCTATAACCGGTATCTGAGAGATTCCGCCGGTGAATATGATTCTTGGTGTAATCATGCATCCTGGGTCAAGCCTGCGACTGCTGAAGATTTCATGACTCAATATGTGGCCTCCGTGCACACTATCACTCGTATGGCGGGCGCGATTGTCGCCGCTCAGCCGCCTGCAACAAACGCTTCAATCGAGGTTTCTCAGTCGCAGCAATTAGCGGCTCTCAAGGCCATAAAACTTGAAGGCATGGGGTCTAATGGCTGGGCATTTGGTAGTAAAGCCACTGAAAATGGTAAAGGTACACTTTTAGCTAATCCACATTATCCCTGGTACGGTACCAGTCGATTTTGGGAAAAGCACTTGATGATCCCGGGCGAGTTAGACGTTTATGGTACTAATTTGATAGGAAATCCCGGTGTTGCTATTGGTTTTAACAACGCCATTGGCTGGACACATACGGTATCAGATTCCAAGCGGGTAGTACTTTATCAGTTAACCCTCAACCCAGAGGATCCAACGCAATATCGTTATCAAGGGGAATGGCGTTCACTGGAAGCGCGAGACGTGTCTGTCAACGTACTTACCAATGAGGGGATCGACACACAGACTGCGCCTGTGTGGTTTAGCCACCATGGACCGATCATTCAAATGCCAGGGCTAGAGTGGAGCGCTCAAAAAGCCTACGCCACTCGTGATGCCAACAGCGAGAATACTCAAGTGATGTCTCAATGGCTGGCAATGGGGCAAGCACAATCTATGGATGAGTTTATCCAAGCACATGAAACATATAATTCAATGCCATGGGTAAATA
>CAJJAU010000040.1 GCA_905182275.1 gamma proteobacterium HTCC2207 | reverse complement strand
GTAATAGAGTCTGGAGCTGCGCTAGGCGTAGCTAATTCTTGACCATTAACTGCTTTCGGAAGACCCAAGTGAGCGCCCTTGCCATTTATAGTTAGTGTGCCTGCCGCTTCGTCCCATACCCAAGTTCCAGCAGCAGTACCATCATGCGGCGCAACTGGCGCTCCACAACTATCAGTACCACCCTGCCAAGCTTCTACCCACGTATCAGCTCCCATTTCATTAGAGAAAGATCCATCAAGACCGAATACAAAACTGTCATCAAACCAGCAAGCGCGAGCAGCAACAACATCTGCATCAGTTGTAAACCATTCCATACTCCCAGCAGTTGGTCCAACACCTGCGGCACCAACACCATCAAGCATCCACTCACCAACGAGCGGATCTTCAACTGGGGCGACACAACCCTCCACACAATACTGCACTCGACTGTCATCAGTTGTTTCAGAAACATCAACCCCGACTTCACCGCTTGTATCGCTAAAGGAAATATTAAACGTAACATAGCCCTCTACATCAGACTCAACCATCTCTCTAGAAGCCGACCAATCGCCAATTTTTCCCTGCAGGGAAGCCTCAACACCATTAATAGTAACAACTGGAAGCATTAGCGCTTCGCTAGCGGTGAAATCTACCTTAATAGATTGTCCTAGCTTGGCCACACCATCTGGGCTCGAATTTTTTTCTTGCTGCTGAAGGATTGATACGCTTGTGAGCGTCGGCGCAACACCATCAGCACCTGGATCAACTAAATCATTTTCTGTAACGGTATTTCCGCCACCGCCACAGGCAGCGAGCACCAAGGACAACGATAGTGCTAAAACTGACCCAAAATGTTTGGCCTGAAAAAAAGATTGGAACCAACCTACATAACTTACGGATGATTGCGGATGCATAACTCCCCCTAACAAAGATTTTTAATTATTGATCCAGCGCGAGCTGAAAAGAATATGAACAATCTGATTCTCTGCGCCCGACGGCACAAGCTCCAGAGCAATTCGGTGAATAGGCACATATATGCGATGAATTGGTTATTGAAGCGTTAAACTGAAAAAAAAACATCAGACGCTGTAAATTCAGGACGGCATTTCTTCTAACAAAGATCTAAACAGACTTATCCCCACCAAGACAACTTGGTGAATCTGGCGCTCCATTATTGTTGTCATTCCATTCGACTGGGGTATAAGTATGCATTGCCAGAGCGTGCACCGATCCAGCTAATTCATCGGCCAAAATACCGTAAACGAGCTGATGCCTTTTAACCAATCTTTGACCCACAAAGTTTTTACTCACGACAACTATTTTAAAGTGGCTCTCAGAGCCCGTAGGAACTGAATGCATATAGCTTTCATTCAACACCTCTAAGAACTCCGGAGTCAGCGCTGACTGCAGTTTGGTGGTGATTATTTGCTGGATGGGGCCCATAGCGTTACATGTTCCCAACGAGGTTAATCATTACACCGGCAGCCACTGCAGAGCCAATGACACCCGCTACATTTGGCCCCATGGCATGCATTAACAAAAAGTTCTGAGGGTTGGACTCAAGGCCAACCTTGTTGGCCACACGTGCAGCCATGGGAACTGCGGAAACGCCAGCAGCACCAATAAGCGGATTCACCTTGTGTGTTGCGAACACATTCATCAGCTTAGCCATTAGCACCCCAGAGGCTGTGCCAATACAAAAAGCCACCGCACCCAGCGCCAAGATACCCATAGTCTCTGGATTAAGGAACTTGTCTGCGCTCATTTTGGAGCCTACACCTAGACCTAGAAAAATAGTAACAATATTAATCAAGGCATTTTGAGTCGTGTCACTTAAGCGGTTGACCACACCACACTCACGCATCAAATTACCAAAACAGAACATTCCCAGCAGTGGCGCAGCATCGGGCAACAACATAGCCACCAGCATCAGCAGCGTTAACGGGAACACGATGCGTTCAGCTTTGCTGACTGAGCGCAATTGAACCATCTGAATTGACCGTTCTTCAGGCGTCGTCAACGCACGCATGATCGGCGGCTGAATAATAGGTACTAACGCCATGTATGAATAGGCCGCGACGGCAATAGCGCCGAGCAAATCTGGCGCCAGCTTGCTGGTAACAAAAATAGCCGTGGGGCCATCAGCACCACCAATAATACCGATAGAGGCTGCCTCCTGAATAGTAAAATCAAGAATACCGAAATGACTCAGACCAACCGCACCCAACACAGTGGAAAAAATACCTACCTGAGCTGCCGCACCCAGCATTAATGTTTTGGGGTTGGCTAACAGTGGACCAAAATCGGTCATTGCACCAACGCCCATGAATATGACTAATGGAAACAACCCAGTCTCTATGCCCGCATGGTAGATGTAATACAGCAGTCCACCCGGGCTTTCCATATGACCCATTGCATCATAGATGGGCGCCGCATCGAAACCTGCACCCGGGATATTAGCTAACACCGTACCAAAACCAATGGGGACCAAAAGAAGCGGTTCAAAGCCTTTGTTGATAGCCAAGAAGAGCAGCCCTAAGCCCACCCCCATCATGACTATTTGACCAAGCTCAATCTGAGCAACACCGGAACTGGCCCACAAAGTGATTAAATTTTCCATAGTCTGTGTCCCTTTATGCCAACGTAACCAAGACATCACCTACAGTACAGCTGTCACCGCTCTGCACCTTGATCGCAACTATAGTTCCCGCATGTGGCGCGCTAATCGATGTTTCCATCTTCATCGCCTCTAATATAATGATCGCCTCACCTTCGGTGACAGACTGACCCGGTTGTACTAACACCTTGACCACAGTCCCTGCTAGCGGCGCATTGACCGGCTCACCCTTTGCGCCAACCACCGGCGCTTCGGCACTTGCAGTATTCGGCACTCCATTCTCAGCGATTGCGCTAATATCACCACCGTTAGTAACACTAACGGTGTACGACTTACCCTCAACTTCAACTGTGTAGATTTCCTCACCGGCGTCATTCAGTTGCGCCGCCGCCTTACCGGTAGGCACTGGTTCAAAAACACTGGGATCATTTCGGTGTTTCAAAAACTTTAATCCTACCTGAGGGAACAACGCATAGGTAAGCACATCATCTATTTGCCCCTCGCCAGGGGTCAATTTAATATCAGTCTGCTCAGCCAAATCGACCAGCTCTTTTTGTAACGACTCAAGTTCAGGGGCAATATTGTCGGCGGGCCGACAGACAATTGCTTGTTCACCTTCAGCCAAAACCCGTGCTTGCAACGCCAAGTTAACCTCGGCAGGGCCAGCACCATACTCTCCACGCAATACGCCAGCGGTTTCTTTGGTAATAGACTTATACCGCTCGCCAGTCAGCACATTAAGAACTGCCTGAGTACCAACAATTTGCGAAGTGGGCGTTACCAGCGGAATGTAACCAAGATCCTTTCTTACTTTAGGGATTTCTAACAACACCTCATCTAAGCGATCTTCGGCACCCTGCTCGCGTAGCTGCCCTTCCATGTTGGTGAGCATGCCACCAGGTACCTGAGCAACAAGAATCCGTGAATCTACGCCACGCAAAGAACCTTCGAATTCCCCATATTTTTTACGCACCGTTCTGAAATAAGCGGCTATTTCTTCTAATTTAGTAATATCTAGTCCGGTATCTCGCGCTGAGTCTTGAAAAATTGAAACGACAGACTCGGTGGCTGAATGACCATAGGTCATGGACATCGATGAAATTGCTGTGTCTACATTATCAATGCCCGCCTCTACACATTTCATGATGGTTGACGTAGACAGGCCAGTGGTGGCGTGAGCATGCAGTTGGATCGGTATAGCAACAGCCTTTTTCAATCGGCTCACCAAATCAAAACCTACATAGGGCGTTAGCAACCCCGCCATATCTTTAATACAGATAGAATCAGCACCAGCATCTTCAATTTTGCGTGCCTGATCAACCCACAACTCAATAGTATGAACTGGGCTAACAGTGTAAGAGATCGTACCTTGAGCATGCTTTCCAACCTGCTTAACGGCTCTCAATGCAGTTTCTAAGTTACGCATATCATTCATTGCATCGAATACACGGAACACATCGATTCCATTAACTGCCGCTCGCTCAACAAATTTTTCAACTACATCATCTGCGTAGTGCCGGTAGCCAAGAATATTTTGACCACGGAACAGCATCTGTTGAGGGGTATTTGGCATAACCTTTTTAATTTCACGAATACGATCCCAAGGATCCTCTCCAAGGAATCGTATGCAAGAGTCAAAGGTTGCGCCTCCCCAAGACTCTACAGACCAGTAGCCAATTTGATCTAATTTGTCAGCAATGGGTAACATGTCATCAATTCGCATACGCGTAGCAAACAGTGATTGATGCGCATCTCGTAAGACAACTTCAGTAATACCTAGTGCAGTTTCTTTCGCTGACATAAATGGGTCCCAAGGGTAAATTGAAAAAGATTTTTCGAATCTGTGCCTAAATAGAGCTTAGCTTTACCGCCCTCTGTGTTGATCTATCGCGGACTGAATTGCCTTGACTACATTGGGTTCAATCTTCGAGTTTAACGAAATCGATTGGCTCTCGGCCACAACACTTACATCTGCAGCAGGTGACCAATAGTTTACTGTCGCAGACATCAAATGGGTGATTCCCACCAATAAAGTCAGAAAGCCAAACACTGTTCCCATACCAAAAAGCATGAGATCAAAACCTTGAGAAATGAGGGTTACTTCCATCTAAATATCCTTTGTGCCTATTTTATGTGCAATATAGTGACAAACAAAAAAACGCAGGGCAAAAACTATAACAATACCCAAGGTTTTTGCAAGTTACGCTTTGCTTTATGAGACAGGAAACCTACAATTCACGTCTAACGTCGACAATGCCCACGGGAAACTTTACATCATGCAATTAAAAGCGCTACTTACTCAGCGATTTGCTGCCGCTATGACCGCCGCAGGAATTCCCAGTGATTGCTCCCCGATGCTAGCGTTGAGTGGTAAACCCCAATTTGGAGACTACCAAGCTAATGGCGCCATGGGTGCCGCCAAACGCATGAAAACTAATCCGAGAGACCTAGCCGCAGAGATTATAAACAAGGTTAATCTTGAGGGTATTGCTGAAAAATTTGAAATTGCCGGACCCGGGTTTATCAATATTCACCTGTGTAAATCATTTTTATCAAATAGCCTCTCTGAGCAGACCCACAAAATTTTGGACGTCGCTGACCAAAAAACGGTAGTTATTGACCATTCATCACCTAATCTTGCGAAAGAAATGCATGTTGGACATTTACGCTCAACAATTATTGGCGACTGCCTTTCCCGTCTACTTGAGTATAAAGGGCATACAGTCATTCGCCAGAACCATATGGGCGACTGGGGCACTCAGTTCGGCATGCTGATTGCTGAATTAGAAATACAGCTAGGCGACGGCGAGCCGGCTGGATTGGCTCTGAATGATCTTGAAGTTTTTTATCAGCAGTCTAAAAAGCACTTTGACGCAGACCCTGCTTTTGCAGATAAAGCGCGTGACTATGTGGTGAAACTGCAGTCAGGGGATGCCCACTGCCGTAAACTTTGGAAACAATTTATTGACGTTTCCGTCGCTCACAACCTAGATATTTATCAAAAACTAAATGTTGGCCTTTTGAAGCAACATATAAAACCGGAGAGCTCTTATAACGACGATCTAGAGATTGTTGTCAATGATCTCTGCGAGCAGGGAATCGCCGTTGATTCAGATGGTGCAAAAGTCGTTTTCCTTCCTGAACTGGCCGACAAAAACGGAAACCCTTCACCGATGATTGTGCAAAAATCTGGCGGTGGCTTCCTCTATGCCAGTACTGATTTAGCCGCACTGCGGTATCGAGTTGCCGATCTTAAGGCTAATCGTATCCTTTACTTTATTGATGCTCGCCAATCGCTCCATATGAAACAGGTGTTTATCACCGGCCGTAAGGCAGGCTATGCACCCCACTCAGTGAGTTTGGAACATCACGCCTTTGGCACAATGATGGGCAGTGATGGTCGGCCCTTTAAAACGCGCAGTGGCGGAACGGTAAAATTAGCTGACCTTTTGGTTGAAGCTGTGCAACGAGCAGAAAAGCTAGTTCGTGAAAAAAATAGTACGCTGCCCGAAGCGGACATAAAAGCGATCGCCCAAAAGGTCGGAATAGGTGCAGTGAAGTACGCAGATCTTAGTATCACCCGCACCAATGATTATATTTTTGACTGGAATGCTATGTTGTCATTTGAGGGCAATACCGCGCCTTATTTACAGTATGCCTATACGCGTATTCGCAGTATTTTCCGCAAAGCTGGCATTGTCGCAAAGACAATGTCATCACCCATTATCATCACAGAGCAACAAGAAAAAAATCTTGCGCTTAAGTTACTACAATTTGACGAAGTGATTGATCAGGTAGCTGCAGATTGTTACCCCCACACGCTTTGTAGCTATCTCTATGAATTAGCTAGCGCGTTCATGACCTTTTATGAGCACTGCCCTGTTCTCAAAGACAGCGTAGCCAAAGACACCCAACTCAGCAGACTGAAGCTTTGTGCGCTGAGCGCGGACACCCTAGCCTGCGGGCTCGATCTTTTAGGCATTGAAGTGATGGAGCAAATGTAACACCCCTGAGGGTGTTACATCATCATTTTAAGACTGCTAGCTTTCCAATCATTTTATCGAAATTTTCATAAACTTCATCCTGGCCTTCATTGCTATCTAACAGTGAACCAACAACAATCGCCACAAGAGAAACACCGAACCCAGGCACCAGTGAATAGAGTTCAAAAATGCCACCCTCAAACTGAGGCCAAATGATCACGGTTAAACCACCAAAAAATACGCCAGCAAGCGCTCCATGAGCGGTCATTTTCCGCCAGTATAGACTAACTAGTATTGCCGGACCCAATGAGGCTCCTAATCCGGCCCAAGCGTAAGACACTACATCAAGAACTTTGCTATCCGGCTCCATCGCCAGCATGGTCGCCATCAATGCCAGCACGACCACAGCTACCCGCCCAACTTGAAGTCGTTGCTCTGGGCTGAGCTGCTTCTTAACCGCCAGCGGATAGAGATCCTCAGCGAGAGAAGATGAGCAGACCAACAGTTGAGAGTCCACTGTACTCATAATGGCGGCTAAGATAGCCGCCAATAAAATACCCGCAATCAAGGGATGAAAGATTAATCCAGTTAAGGCAATAAACACCTTCTCTGAGTCAGGAATCACTTCGGGAAGATAAGCAACTCCACTGAGACCAACCAGGATAGCCAACAAATAACACAGGAATGCCCATATCACACCTATAGTGGCTGCCTGACCAGTCTCTGAAGCAGAGCGAATAGCCATAAATCGCGCTAAAATATGTGGCTGACCAAAATATCCCAACCCCCAGCCCATGGCGCTAATAATCGCCATCCAGCCTAAGGCATCACCGTTCACATCAGTAAAGGCATTCAATAACTGCGGATTCTTGAGATCGATTAGCGAAGTAAATCCATCGAATCCACCGGACTGTGAAATTACCAGCACAGGTACACAGATTAACGCCAGCAACATCAAAAGCCCTTGAAAAACATCGGTCCAAGACACTGCTAAGAAGCCACCAAATAGCGTGTAGAACAAAATCAAAGCGACACTCACAAATACTGCAATATGGTAGTCAAAGCCAAACACTTCATTAAATAATTTGCCGCCGGCAATTAGGCCAGAGCCAACATAGAACAAGAAAAATAACAAAATACTTAGACTGGCAATCGACTTCAACCAAGGGGTCTTGTCGGCGAAGCGACGCTGTAGATAAGTAGGCAGAGTAACGGCGTCATCCAGCTGCTCGCTGTAAACTCGTAAACGCTTCGCCATCAAACCCCAATTAGCGGCTACACCGACCACAAGTCCAAGTGATATCCACGCGGCCTCCAAACCGGCAAGGTAGGCATAACCCGGCAGGCCCAGCAAGACCCAACCACTCATGTCCGATGCCCCGGCACTAATAGCTGACACCGCGGGTGATAATTCTCGCCCACCCAGAAAATAATCCGTGGCATTCTTAGTTTTTAAGTACGCGTAAAAGCCGATGCTGAGTACGATCGCCACATAGGCCATAAAAGCCACAATGGTAGACATAGATAATTCAGTCATGCTTATTCCTCGCTCTCACTGCTAGCCTGCCCCATATTGATTGCCGCTAAGAGCAACAGACCTGCAAATATCCCCATGTTTTTAACAAAATTCTGGGTTTCATGTTTTGTGTCAACACCCTCATAAACATTCCAAAAATCATGTAAATTTAGGTTAATGAGTAAAACCATCGTCGCTAAACCGAGCGCACAGACAACTACCTGTTTATTCAAAAAAAGACAAACACTGGCACCAACTTGGGTGACTCCAGCAACCGCTAACAACACAGGAACCATCGCCATACCATGAGTCTCCATGAGTGCTACGTGCATATCCCATTGGATGAACTTCATAACGCCTGGTAGCAGAAAATATAACGCTAGCAAACCTCGCCCAGTATGTATTAATGCAGATTTCATCCTTAACTCCTGTTATTTTTATTTGAGAATATTAAAATGTTACGCATACCAAGACAAAGCGCAAGTGTGCCTTAAGACTGTCGCTATATGCTACTGATAAAGGTCAGTTGATCGATCTTTATAGTGTCAGGTTAAGGCTTTTAAGGGAGTTATGCTGACCAGCACCCGAATTCTGTGCTCTAGACGTTAATAGCCTGAATAAGTGACTCGACTTCGATATGCCCGTCCGTCTCTATGTCTAGCCTACCGCGGGTCAAACCGGCAAAATCAAATAATTCAGTATCGGCAAGCTGTGATGGAGCTACATTTTTTATCGCCCCAAAAATTGCATCAATACGCCCGGGGAATTGTCGCTCCCACTGCTTCAGCATATCCTTTATGGCATTGCGTTGAAGGCCTACTTGCGAGCCACAGAGATTGCATGGAATAATTGGAAATTGCTTTAACTCAGCAAACTCAACCAGATCAGACTCTCGGCAGTAGGCAAGCGGTCTTATAAGCACGTTTTTCTTGTCATCTGACAATAATTTGGGTGGCATCGCCTTCATCTTTCCTTGATAAAACATATTAAGAAACAAAGTTTCTACAATATCATCACGATGATGCCCCAAAGCAACCTTAGTTGCGCCAATTTGCTCTGCGAAGCCATATAAAGTCCCTCGCCGTAATCGCGAACAAAGACTACAGTAGGTCTTACCCTCTGGAATTTTACTAGTGACAATGCTGTAGGTGTCTTTCTCTAAAATATGGTATTCGATATCAAGTTTATCAAGATATGCGGGTAATACATGCTCGGGGAATCCCGGCTGCTTTTGATCTAAGTTAACCGCGACTAGATCAAATTTAATCGGTGCGTTTTTCTGAAGGTTCATGAGAATATCAAGCATGGCATAGGAATCTTTGCCACCGGAGAGGCACACCATAATGCGATCGCCCTCCTCAATCATACGATAGTCCGCCACCGCTTTACCGACATTTCGGCGCAGGCGCTTTTGAAGTTTATTAGCCTCTAATTGATTTTTACGCAGCGACATTGTGTGGCCCACTAATTTTGGAGCGCGCAGTATAGTTGTTTGCTGCTCGTATCAGCAAATAGGAACGTCTAATTACCTGAACAATCCAATTAGCTGACTGCTAGCGGGAAGGCCCGGCTACAACCCTATGCTCAAAAGAAAATCCACTAATTCTTTTAGTGTCTGAGGTGGATTATCATTGTCGAATGTGACGCTGCGGTGTGTTTTACCATTCGCCGTTATAGCAACCGAGGTGACCATAGCACCATCAAACTGATGGCGTTTAGAGGGCGCCTGAAGATCCTTAATAGCCTCCACGTCAATACCAACCAATATCTGCGCTAACATCTTGCTATCGCTATCAGTTAAAACAGTCTGACGTACTTTTTTGTTATTTAAAAAATAGCTGTATCGCCCTTTATGCAAAACCGCTCGCTCAGATTTTCCCCTTGTGATGGCCGAGTATTCAATTTTGTCAACGTTGGTAGCCTCAGCTAAGGAAACAGGTTTTGAAACCGTGTGAACCGCCTTTTGCAATAACTCTGTGTCATAGCCCAACGCACTAACCCGAGACACTAGGGCGCTATAGTCTTGATCAGAAATTTGCGCTGTCCTAGCCATAACCCACACATAATCGCGACTGGTGCGGCCAATAATGGTTTGCTGGTAAGCATCATCCAGGTAGACAATTCTATAGTCAGCCTTGATCGGCCATACAAACTGCATTCCCCATATCGCATTGCTGGCTGTATCTGTGATAAACCCACGCGGATTATAGACTTTTTCCTCACCACTAAGACTTCCAGCATTAAAGCTAAAGGTGGTGGCCACGCTACCATCACTGTCAAGACGGTAGGATTCCACTGGGTTGTAGGCGTCTTTCTCTAAAAAGGTGGGAATGTTAGCAATAACATACCAGTCGCCCATAAAGCGTTCGAGGTCTACATAATCAACCGCTGGCATTGGTTTTTGTGAACTGCAGGCCGACATCAAGACAGTGATTACGATCAGTAATATTTGTTGCCGAAACTTCATAATTGTTCCTCAAAAGTGTCTGATATTCTCTGGTATCTTAATGTGCCCACTATCTTTAGATCTGATTCAAGCCGCTGCCAATCACCTGCTTTATCATACTCAAGACGAATCTCGGTTTTTGGCAAGCCAATGGTTTTGTAGGTCGTTTGAGTCAAGGGGTCAGTCTTACTTTGCAGTGAAACAGATGTGTACTTGCCAGTTTCAACATTTAATAAGAACTCGCTCTCCAACCACTTTGGACGCCAATAAGGGAAACTTTTGATGCAAGTACCCAGTGAAGTCTCACCTTCTTCATGGTTGATTACAAAAGTGCCATCGACCGTCTTTCCACTCATATGTACTGACTTATTATTTCTTTGAGTACTGCTTTTAAACTCAAGCAAACAACCGTTTTGCCAAATCTCACTAGCCTGATGTCGGTATTCAACTTTTTTAACCAGTAACACAGTAAAGTCCATGCTGGCCTCTGATGTTACAGCCACTTGATCACCGTTGTCCTCAACTGTAAATATGTGCTGACCCACCTCCCGGTCATCCAGCAACACCTTAAACCTGAAGACTTCAGTATTGATTTCTTCTGCATCGGCGCCCTCATAAATCATAATCGCTAACAACAATCCTAAAACTAATCTAAACATCGCAAAATCCCTCTGCATTATTATTTTGAAAATCTATCAAGGACTATTCCTTAATCGGTGTATCCAAAAACCCTGTTATCACTTAACTCGTTTCGCCTGATGAAGCTTTTCTCCCGTTTTCTTTCTTGCCGAACTATCTTTCTTGAGCAATAAATAGGTCGATCCCACACCCCCATGCTGCTTTTGAGCGCTATGAAATGCCAACACCTGATCAAATTGTCGCAACCAGTGGTTGACGCAACTCTTAAGCCGCGCAGGCTGTTCTCTGCCCTCGCCCTTGCCATGAGTAATAAGAGCACAACGAACACTATGCTTATGGCAATCATCAACAAATCGCCACAGCGCCACGCGTGCCTCCTCAACCGTGTGCCGATGTAAATCAAGGCGCGACTGAATTTCGTATTTGCCCATGCGGAGGTTTTTGTATACCCCGTGCTGGACACCTGGCCGCTGAAATTCGAGGTAAGCCAAGGGATCAACTTGCTCAATCACCATAATGGGGTCAAGATCATTAATGTCTGAGACTGTTTCACGTTGCGCAGCTTTACGACGCTCTATAACACCAGGAGTAATCAGTGTAGGTTTGCCTAAATGCGCGGACACTTTGCCTGACAACGGCTTGATATCATCACCCACAAGCTCGCTGAAGGCGCTGCTAGAGTCTTCCCTTTGATCATTTTTACTCTCATACTCAGCTGATGACATCGTCATTATCCTAAGATTGATTAACCCCGAGGTAGGACTGCAACACCCCTCTTGCAAGGCGTCTTGATGTATCATAGCCGTCCCATTTGAGGAGCCAACCATGCACGTTACTGCGCACCACATTATCTCGGTCCACTATACCCTCACCGATGATAATAATGAACTTATAGACTCAACTTACGAAAGCGGAGAGCCTATGGTTTACCTGCATGGCCGAGGCCAAATGGTAAGAGGGTTCGAGCAAGCCATATCCAAGGCTGAGATTGGCCAGCAATTGGACTTTATGTTAGCGCCTTCAGAAGGATATGGACTGCGAAATGTGAATAATGTTCGACGAATACCCATTAAATATCTTAAACATGAGAAAAAACTCAGTCTCGGAAAAAATATTCATGTGAATACCGATAATGGCGTCAAGCCCGGCAAAGTCATCAAGGTCGGTAAGTTTAACGTCGACGTTGACATGAACCATCCATTGGCTGGGAAAAACCTCAATTTTACAGTGGAAATTGTAGCTATTCGCAAAGCCAGCGAAACAGAAATCTCACATGGCCATGTCCATGGAGAGAGCGGCTGCAACCATTAATGGAATTTGAGTTCTATCAATATGTCCTGATCGCCCTGGTCTTTATCTGGAGTGGTTTTGTTCGCTCAGGGCTAGGCTTTGGTGGTGCTTTATTTACCATTCCTTTTTTATTACTGATCCACAATGATCCGCTGTACTTTTTACCTATCATTTCCCTACATCTACTATTTTTCGCCGCACTAACACTCGTTCACAGTCATTACACTGAAGCTCATAGGGTTGGTCAGCCAGACGTTGATGCACCGAGAGTCAATTGGCCTTTTGTTCGCTTTGCATTGGCTATTATGATCCTGCCAAAAATCGCCGGTGTAATTGGACTAATAGTGCTACCCGTCGAACTGATGAATACTATTATTTTCCTAATGATCGCTGCCTACTCAGTTACCTATATTATTGGCCGCCCACTTAAAAGTAACAGTCGTTGGTTAGATGTTATTTTCTTAGTAATAGGCGCCTACGTTAGTGGTACCTCTCTGATTGGCGGCCCGCTAGTAATTGCTGTAGCCCTGCGGCACATTAAAATGTCAGAGTTTCGTCACACCTTATTTGTACTCTGGGTAGTATTGGTGAGCATTAAACTCATCGCTTTTGCCTGGGCCGGGATTAGCCTAAATCTCTTAGCCACTTTATGGTTACTGCCTTTTGCCGGCATTGGCCATTTAATCGGTCAACGCTTGCATGAACAACTATTGCGTCAAGATACGACCAGATTCTACCGCATAATAGGTTGGATATTGCTCATGACAGCTGGCGCAGGACTGTATCAGGTAAGTCTATAAAAAAGGGCGTTATGGTCTTCCCCATAACGCCCTCTTCAGGGTTTCAATATTTTAAAGGCGCGCAATGAACTGCGCGCCTATGTTAAGACCCTCTATCCCATCAATCTAGCTTTAACGGGTCGCATCAAAATAGTCAGTCGGCATAGCCATTACGCTACCAACGCTCGCCTTGATAGTTTTAGCATGCATATCTGCACGCGGCAGAATACGTTCAAAAAAGAATGTTGCAGTATGCAATTTCTCTTTTAGAAATACACTATCACCTTCTCCTGCGGCCAATTGCGCACTGGCAACCTTACTCATACGAGCAAACATATATGCCATATAGGCGTAACCGGAGAACATCAAAAAGTCGACCGATCCAGCGCCGATAGAATCCGGACTTTTCTTAGCGCCAGAACCTAACTTATAGGCCAATAATCGCCATCGGATAGCCAGCTTAGTCACCTGCCATGCTTGGCTGCGAACTGTTTTATCTCTTCCCGCCGCAGTCCAAGGCATACATCCTTTGGCAAAAGACAGCATCTCTCCGGTGAATACATTAAGCTGCTTTAATCGATCAAGTAATACTTTGCGTCCTACCAAATCCAGTGCCTGAATCCCTGTGGTGCCCTCATAAAGGGTAGCAATACGGCTATCTCTGAGTATCTGCTCCATGCCCCACTCTTTGATATAACCATGGCCACCGAATACCTGTACACCATGGTTTGCCGCCTCAACACCCAATTCAGTTATAAAGCCTTTGAGTATTGGCGTGCAGAATCCCAATCGATCTTCCGCAGCCTTTTTTGCCTCCTGAGTCTTACCCCCACGATACACATCAGCGAATTGCGAAGCATAGGTCACCATCGCACGGCCGCCTTCGGCAATAGCGCGCTGGGTTAACAACATACGTCGTACATCAGGATGCTCGATAATCGCATCAGCTGGCCCCTCAGGGTTTTTTACACCTGAAATAGAGCGCATCGCCAACCTGTCTCGAGCGTAAGCAGAAGCACCTTGATATGAACGTTCAGCGGCAGATACACCCTGACTGGCGGTGCCTATGCGCGCCACGTTCATATAGGTAAACATAGCGTTTAAACCATTGTGAGGCTCACCAATAAGGAAGCTTTTCGCGCCATCAAAATTGAGTACCGCTGTACCGTTGCCATGAATACCCATCTTGTGTTCAATTGAGCCGCATCTAACACCATTTCTTTCACCCGCAGAACCATCTGCAGCAGGTAAAAATTTAGGGATAATGAACAGCGACAACCCTTTTGTACCCTTCGGCGCATCCGGCAACTTGGCCAAAACAATGTGCACAATATTTTCAGTGAGATCATGCTCACCCGCACTGATAAAAATCTTAGTGCCATCAACGCTGTAGCTGCCATCGCCATTGGGCACAGCTTTGGTCTTCATCTGACCCAAGTCAGTTCCACAGTGCGGTTCAGTAAGACACATAGTGCCACTCCACACACCACTAATTAATTTTGTTAGGTAATGGCTCTTTTGCTCCTCAGTGCCGTGATCTTCAAGAGTGGCAATAGCCCCCTCACTGAGCCCTGGGTACATGGCCCACGCCCAGTTTGCGGTAGTTATCATTTCAGTCACAGCAAGGCCAACGGATGACGGGAGCTGTTGGCCTCCCATGTTTTCGCTACCGGTTAATGATGTCCAACCGGCTTCGATATAGGTTTTGTAGGCTTCTTTAAAACCTGCAGGTGTTGTTACCACCCCATCATCCCAGACACAGCCGTCATCACCCGATTGGTAGATAGGTGCTAATTCGTTCTCACTAAACTTTGCCCCCTCAGTGAAAATAGCATCAATCATATCCGGAGTGGCTTGATCACCTCCTTCAACCTGCTGATACAGGGTTTGCATATCAAAGACATCATTAAACAAAAACAAGACGTCTTTGATGGGTACTTTATAATTAGGCATTAGTTAGGTCCTGTGAAATAAAACCATCCATGTGAGCTTGCTCACCAGTTTGGTTAAAAAGTGAAAATAATATCTTTTCAGACTGATTTTGAGAATAAAACAAAACATTAGACGGTAAAAATAGTGGTCGATGAAAATGCGCTTTAACGCGATATCCAGCATCTGGTAATTGATCTTTCAATACTGCCAAGCAACGCGCTTTACTCCACATTCCATGAACAATAGCTTTCTTGAATCCAAATAACTTAGCGCTGATGGCACTCAAATGTATTGGGTTATAATCTCCAGACACACCTGCATAGCGGCGTCCCATCCCAGCATCAACAGCCCACATTTGCGATTCTCCCGCCGGCACGATCACCGATGATTCCTGCCGCGGCACATCTGTCTTACAGCGATGCAGCATGGTTGACTCACTGGACCAAACGAGCTCTCCATCAGCCTTGGCGATCATCCCTATGTTCCATTCCACGCCCTTAGCGGTAATGCGACTATCGTTAATGCCTGCAGTCAATGTCATCGGTTGGTCAATTGGAACATTTTTGAACACCGTAATTTCATTACTGAGGTGCACCTGCCCCATGGCTTTCATTGGAAAATCGGGATGGGTCATGATACGCAGCATCATTGGAAATCCGAGCATGCTCAAATAAGTGGGCGGCAGCTTTTGATCCTGATCGAAGCCTAGTAATTTTTGGTAGGCCCGCAGATGATTTTGATCAATCTGCACGCCTTTGACATAGTTACTGAGGTAAGGCAGTGGCTGATCTAACTGAAAAGTATCTGATTTGACCATCGCTTTTCCAAACAGGCCCAACAAACTGGGGAGTTCGCTAAGCAGCTCCGGAGCTGGAGAAATAGGTAACGCATCAAACTGGGAGATAGAATCTGTCATAGTGATACAATATGTGGTCTTAGGGCCAATGTCACTAGCAAAAAACACAGCGGTTTTGTCATTTGGGTCAATTGTGTATCATAACACCCTGAATGGGAATTTTTATGACTGGATTAACAGACTCTGGTGCACTGGTGCGCTTAGCCTACAAGGGCCTTCAGGCACTCGACGTGAATGCCGACGAGGTGTTGCGTCGCTCCGGATTTGACCCCTCTAAACTATATCAAGCCAACTTGCGCACGCCATTTGCCGCTCAGCCTCTGTTTTGGAAAGCGGCTGTGGAACTCTCTGGCGATCCCTGCATAGGTTTGCATTTAGGTGAAAAAATGCCAGTTTATAAGGGACAAATATTAGAGTATCTCCTATTAAGCAGCCAAACCTTTGGCGATGGCCTAAAGAGAGTGATGAACTACCAGCGTTTAATCAGTGACGCACTCCATGGGTCGGTCCAAGAATCTCCCAACCCCTGTTTAACCAGTTACTTTTCAAATCATCAATATGCCACATCACATCTTGCAGAGGCCATGGTATTGGGCTTGATTAAAGTATTTGAGGCGGTTACGGATGGCGCTTTTAAAGCTGATAAGGTGGTATTTAATCACTCTCCCAATACTGATATTGCCGAATATCAGCGAATCTTTGGATGCCCTATTGAATTTAATGCTGAGTCTTTCCAGCTCTATTTCAGTGCCGAAATATTGAATTATCGATCGCTGTATGCCGAGCCACAATTACTCGATTTGCACATGCAGGCCGCCGATCAGCACCTGGCAATTCTAAAGCAGGGTGATTTGATCAAGAAAGTGCGCAACCATATGGCCAGCCTTCTCGAATCTGGTGATGTTAGTTTGATCTCGGTCTCCAAGCTAATGGCCATGAGTCCAAGACATCTTCGTCATCAGCTCAATATTGCCGGCACAAGCTTTCAAAAGATACTCAATGACCTACGCCATCGCCTAGCGCTGCGCTTACTCTCGGAAACTAATGAAGCCATTAGCGAAATTATCTATCTGACAGGTTTCTGCGAGCCGAGTACTTTTTATCGTGCATTTAAACGCTGGCAAGGTACAACACCAATTCTGTATCGCCAACGTACACAAAGCAATGGAGGTTAAATAGTGTTCTATATTTTGACTTCTCATGGCCGTGGATTCGCGTAGAATGGCGACGCCTGTAAAGGAACCCAACCAAGATTTTCTCTGGAGCGCTAAATAGAATGACCGATCAGACTAACCCCGCCTTTGAATTATTGCGCAGCCAAGAAATACCATCTCTAAAGATAGGTTACCAAGAGTACCGACATAGAGTGACCGGTGCTCAGCATATTCATCTAGCCTCTGATAACAAAGAAAATGTATTTTTGGTTGCTCTTCGTACGGTACCCGAAGATTCCACAGGTGTAGCGCATATATTGGAGCATACAGCGCTTTGCGGTAGTGAAAAGTACCCGGTGCGTGATCCGTTCTTTATGATGATCCGACGGTCGCTCAATACCTTTATGAATGCCTTTACTAGTTCCGATTGGACAGCCTATCCATTTGCCAGTCAAAACAAAAAAGACTTTAACAATCTGCTCGGCGTGTATCTTGATTCAGTATTTTTCTCACGCTTAGATCCCCTTGATTTTGCCCAAGAGGGGCACAGGTTAGAATTTGCCGATGCCGAAGATTCAAATTCCGAACTGACCTTTAAAGGTGTGGTTTACAACGAAATGAAAGGTGCCATGAGTTCGGTTAACTCAACTCTCTGGCAAACCATGTCCAAGCATCTCTGTCCAACCAGTACCTACCACTACAATAGCGGCGGCGACCCTACGGATATTCCAGATCTTAGTTATGAACAATTTAAAGCCTTTTATGATGTTCATTATCATCCCAGCAACGCTATTTTTATTACTTTCGGCGATATTCCTGCTGAGGAGCATCAAGCCCAATTCGAAGACAATGCGCTGAGCCGTTTTGACAAACTCGACTGCCATATTGAGGTCAATAACGAACAGCGTTATGACTGTCCGCAGTATGTTGAAGAAGCCTATGCGTTTGATGAACCCGAGGGTACTGACAATCAAAGTCACATAGTACTGTCATGGCTACTGGGCGACGCAACCGACCTGGAAGCAACCATGTGTGCGCGGTTACTCTCCAGCGTATTACTGGACAACAGTGGCTCTCCATTGCAACAAGCCCTTGAGACCACTGATCTGGGGACGTCTCCGTCACCCATGTGCGGACTTGAAGACTCGCAAAAAGAACTCATTTTCGCCTGTGGTGTTGAAGGTTCAAACCCGGAAAATGCCGACGCCGTTGAAGCCCTTATTCTAGGCGTCTTGCAAAATGTCGCTGATAATGGACTTCCCCAAGAGCAGGTCGAAGCCAGCTTACACCAGCTGGAGCTATCTCAACGCGAAGTGTCCGGCGGCGGCTACCCCTACGGTCTGCAGTTAATTCTCACTGCATTGACCAGTGCCACGCATCGCGGTGATCCAGTCTCTCTACTGAATCTTGACCCCGTGCTGGCCAAGCTGCAAGAAGACATTAAAGACCCAGCATTTATAAAACATTTGGCGCGTGATCTGTTGCTCAACAATCAACATCGACTACGTCTGGTAATGAAGCCGGATACAGATTTAGGCAAACTTAAAGAGCAACAAGAAAAAGATCGTCTCGCAGAAATCCAACAGGGCTTGAGTGAAGAGCGCAAGCAACAAATCGTCGATGAGGCTATCGCGCTTAAACAACGGCAAGAGATGGAAGAGAATCTCGATATATTACCAAAGGTCGGTATCGAGGATATTCCCAAAGATATTTTCTACGCAGAAAAGCACACGGTTACTCAGGCGCCCTTGCCATTGACCAGCTACAACGCTGGCACCAACGGCATAGTCTATCAGCAGGTTATTATGGCCATGCCGGATTTGACTAGCGAAGAAATGGATCTGTTGCCTCTGTACAGCACCTGCGCCACCGAAATGGGTGTTGGCGACAAAGACTATATGGCAACGCAACTTTGGCACTCCAGTGTCGTAGGTTCTTATTCTGCCTCGGCCAATGTGCGCACCGATAAAGATGACTTAGAAAAACTGCATGGCAATATCAGTTTTTCCGCTAAAGGACTAGCCTCTAATCAGTGGGCAATGACTGACCTAATGCAGCAGTCTATAGAGCAAACACGCTTTGATGAACTCTCCAGACTACGCGAGTTAGTGGCGCAAATTCGTAGCTATCGCGAATCATCTATCGTCGGTAATGGCCATGTTATGGCCATGACTGCCGCCGCCAGTGGAATGTCAGCTAGCGGTCACCTCACTCAGCGATGGGGTGGATTGAACGGCTTATCGCTACTCAAGACGCTTGATAACTCCCTTGATGACCATCATCAGTTGGCTGCACTAGCCTCACAATTACAAGGAATTCATGCCAAGGTTCTACAACAGCCTCGCCAGTACCTGCTGGTGGCTGAGAATGAGCGTTTAGACGCTTTCGCAGCACAGATGCAAAGTGGCTTTAGCCATCAAGCACAACCGTCTTTTTCAGCGTCTAACCTGATCCAATACCAACCCTCGTTGGCACCGGTAAATCATTGCTGGACTGCTAACACACAAGTAAGTTTTTGTGCCCGTGCCTACCCGACAGTGGCTGCCGGTCACGCAGATGCCGCGCCACTCATTGTACTGGGCGGGGTATTGCGCAATGGTTTCTTGCATCGTGCCATTCGCGAACAGGGCGGTGCCTATGGTGGTGGCGCCTCACAAGATAATCAATCAGGTGCATTCCGCTTCTTCTCTTACAGAGATCCGCGTATTGAAGGCACGCTCAATGACTTCGACCAATCAATCAAATGGTTGCTTGAAAAGCCTGTCAGTGCAGACAAGATCGAGGAAGCAATTCTCGGCGTCATAGGCAGTCTGGACAAACCAAGTTCTCCTGCCGGCGAAGCCATGCAAGCGTTCCACGCTGAGCTCAACGGCCGTAGTAAGGCATCTGCTATGGCATTCAGAACTCGCGTATTGGCAGTGACTGAAAGTGATTTAAAGCGCGTCGCCGACCAGTACCTGCGCCAAGAATTTGCGCAGACCGCGGTTATTACCAATGTCGATTTGGCGACTACAACGGGTTTAACCACGATCGCGGTATGAGCTCATGAATGATTCGAATCAAGACAACCTATTTGCTCATCCGCTGGGCGTAGTGCCAGGTTTTGTGTTTGACCAAGCTGTGGTCGATGTCTTTCCAGACATGATTAAGCGCTCTGTGCCTGGCTATGAGACTATTCTAGCCCACTGCGGTGAGCTGGCATCTCGCTACGTGCAAGCCGACAGTCATTGCTATGATCTAGGTTGCTCTTTAGGAGCCTCGACAGTGGCGATGCGCTCGCGGATTGAAGGTCGTAACGCGAAGATTATTGCGGTAGACAACTCCTCCGCTATGTTGGATAAATGTGCCACCATACTCGCCTCAGTCGCCTCGGCAGTTAGCACCGAACTGGTCAACCAAGATATCTGCGATACAGTAATTAACAATGCATCGATGGTAGTGATGAACTTTACTCTACAATTTATTCCCATGGCGGAACGATTAGCTCTATTAGAAAAAATCTATGCGGGATTAAACCCTGGCGGATGTTTGGTTATTTCAGAAAAACTGCACTTTGAACCTGAAAGTCTGAATACATTGCTAAGTGACCTTCATCATCAGTTCAAGCGGGCTCAAGGCTACAGTGACTTGGAGATCAGTCAGAAGCGTGACTCTATCGAAAATGTGTTAATACCGGAAACATTAGACGCGCATATACAACGATTAAGGGCCTGCGGTTTTCAATCCGCAAGCCCTTGGTTTCAGTGTTTTAACTTTTGCTCATTGGTCGCTATTAAAGAATCCTAGAAGATCTTAGGTTGTCATTTTCATAGCCATTTTAATCATCTTTCGCACCTTCGGAGTATAGGGAGGATGCAACATGGAAGCCGAGCTGAACTTATCAGTTAACACGCTCCGCTCATGCGTAAAAGCATTGAAACCCCAAACGCCACCGGACTTTCCAATACCACTATTGTTGACGCCACCAAAAGGCAAATTGGGGTGCAAGAAATGCATCATGGTCTGATTGACGCATGTATCGCCTGCACTGGTCTCGCTGAGTATTTTATCAATACTACTCTTGTCAGTACTGTAAATGTACAACGCCAATGGCTTGGGCTTGCTGTTAACATAAGTCACCACTTCGTCAATATCTGAGAAGGTGATCACTGGAAGTAATGGCCCAAAAATTTCTTCGTGCATAATCGCAGAATCAGCCGCCATACCCTCAATAAGTGTTGGCGCAATAAACCGACTCGCATCATCGGTTTGCCCACCAGTAATCAGCTTTCCTCCCTGCTCCTGTGCATCACTGAGTAAGCGGCTAATGCGCTGATAGTGGCTGCTATTAACCACTCTGCAGTAATCCCCGTTATCCTTAGCGACATTACCGAGTCCATATTGCTTCTCAATGCAGTCGGTCATTTCACTGACAAATTCTTCTTTAATTGACTCGTGAACATAGAGATAGTCCGGCGCAATACAGGTTTGACCATTGTTAGTGAACTTGCCCCAAGCAATCGACTGCACTGCCTTTTTAATATTCACTGATTTGTCCACAATCACTGGGCTTTTCCCGCCAAGCTCTAAGGTGACCGAAGTCAAATTCCTAGCCGCTGCTGCCATCACATGCTTACCTACCGCAGGACTGCCAGTAAAAAAGATGTGGTCAAATGGTAGCGCTGTAAGGTAGCTAGCTACATCCGCTTCACCTTGAAACAGACTCACCTCTTCAGGACTAAAGGCTTTTTCAACAATTTCAGCGATGACCGCAGACATGTGCGGCGTCATTTCAGACGGCTTTATAATAACGGTATTACCTGCGGCGATTGACCAAATCATTGGCCCAAACGTTAGGTTAAACGGGTAGTTCCATGGTGAAACGACTAAAGTCACACCCTTGGGTTCTTTGACGATTTTCGAGGAGGTCCCAATCATGCTCGCAGTGGGCATTACTGAAACAGGTTTCATCCACTTTTTCAGATTTTTACGCACATGCTTTAGTTCGGCCAGTACCGCCATAATCTCTGCCATGTCGACCTCAGCCTGCGGC
The DNA here is from genome assembly GCA_905182275.1 of gamma proteobacterium HTCC2207. Taxonomy (GTDB): domain Bacteria; phylum Pseudomonadota; class Gammaproteobacteria; order Pseudomonadales; family Porticoccaceae; genus HTCC2207. Next base: position 1,559 of record CAJJAU010000040.1, on the reverse strand, counting down.
TTAGAGAAATCGTCTGCAGCTGACTGATAGATTTTTTCCTCAGAATCACGAAACACTTTTTCAAAACGATCAAGAACCGCTAGACGCTTCTTATAATCTGATTTTCTTAGCTCCAGCGCATAACGCTGCTGGCGTGTAAAAACGCCGTCAATATTAGTTTTTACCTGCTCATTTAACTCTGACATCTGTAACCCCTTTTTACTGAATGTTTAACTGGCCATTTCTATCACATTTACTTAGTAGTGCGGTGGCCGCTCATTATCATCTTCATTATCTTGTCCGGCGGTGTCTTGAAGAGTCTCTATTCGCTGCAATAACATTTGGTGGCCTTTAGTTAGCACCTCTATTTGTTTTTGCTGCCTAAAAATCTCGTCTCCCATCTCAACATTGGCCATTTCTATAAAAGCCAACTTCTCTTCCAGTGCCTGAAAGCGCTCTTCACTCATTTTTACTGCCCTCAATGCTTTCACTACATTAATAATACGTTTGCCCGCGCAATTATGCACCTGTTGGCAGCCTTTACGGTAAAAATATCCTAATGGATATTGGTCGTTACTCAAATTGCCCTTCAAACTCTTCAATCACCTATGAGGTCGCAACTAATTTTAGTCTTATAGAATACCTCCTTTAAATCATTACCAAGACCCAAAAGGGTGCGAGCCATTCAGCGAAATCATTTACACTATGGTCTTTCATTTTTGGGTGCGCCAATGCTTCCTTCTGCCATTAACTACCATCCTTTTTTCGACTGGCTACAAAACTCTGATTTAGAGTCTTGGCATGAGACCTTACCGGCATTAATTGAGGAACGTCTGAATGGGCGCCGTTGGGGAGATATGCCTGGCTGGCTGGCTGCATTGGAGAGCCTACCGGATATAAGCGTACATCATTCTGACTTTAACGCCGGAGTAACCATAGGGCATACTGCAGATATAACCTCCAAGGAGCTTGATCAGTTGCAACAAAGTCTTATGGGGCTGCATCCTTGGCGCAAAGGTCCTTTTGAGTTATTCGGCATGGCTATCGATACAGAATGGCGTTCTGATTGGAAATGGGAACGTATCTTACCGCACCTACAATCTTTACAAAACCGCCTGATTTTGGATGTCGGCTGTGGTAATGGCTACCACTGTTGGCGCATGCTCGGGGCAGGTGCCAGCCGCGTCATCGGCATAGACCCATCGGCAAAGTTTATCTTTCAATTTAATGCCATTAAAAAATATGCGGGGGCTGAACTACCAATAGATGTACTGCCATTAGGCATAGAACACATGCCGACTAAAATGGCCGCCTTTGATACCGTCTTTTCTATGGGTATTCTCTATCATCGGCGGTCTCCCATGGACCACTTACGCGAATTGCGCGAACTGTTGCGACCTGGCGGTCAACTGGTGCTTGAGACTTTGGTGATTGATGGCCCAGAAGGACAAGTTTTAGTCCCTGAGGGACGCTATGGAAAAATGCCCAATGTATGGTTCCTTCCCTCGCCAGACACCTTGGTGAGCTGGCTGAGAAAGCAAGGTTTTGTCAACCCCCGAGTGGTGGATATCAGCCCTACT
>CAJJAU010000039.1 GCA_905182275.1 gamma proteobacterium HTCC2207 | reverse complement strand
GATTCTCAAATTTAGTGGTGCGGATGGGGGGACTTGAACCCCCACGACCTAAGTCACCAGCCCCTCAAGCTGACGCGTCTACCAATTCCGCCACATCCGCGCAATACTAAATTTAAGCTAACGTTGTTCAAACCTTTCATCACTAACGCTGAGGTTTATGCCTTCAAACGGTTAGTGGTTACCAACCCCCGTAGAACAACAAGCCGGTGAGGTACCGGCATTGAAATGGGGTTACCGCAGATACAGCTACTGAGGAATTTCTGATTCGTCTGAGGCTTCAAAATCTTCCGATGAAAGACCGGGAAGTTCTGTCTCCATAGCCGGTTCGGCTGAAATAGAGTCTAGTTCGATACCGCCAAAGTCGTCTATTACGGTCTTGTTTTTGGCGGTGATGGCCAAACTAACACTGGTTACAAAGAACACAGTTGCCAATATAGCGGTCATTTTGCTGAAGAAGTTCCAACCGCCGCCACTGCCAAATACAGTTTGAGATGCGCCCGCACCAAATGATGCACCTGCTTCCGCGCCCTTTCCTTGCTGAAGCAAGATAAGGACAATAAGAGACAATGCCACTATAAAGTGAAAGATTAAAATAAATTTTTCCATGATTTTACGTTTACCCTTGTACCATTAACTGTGCAATTTTTAAAAATTCGTTTGCCTCAAGTGAGGCCCCTCCAACCAGTCCGCCGTCTATGTCTGGCTGTGCAAATAAGGCGCCAGCATTGGTTGCGTTAACACTGCCACCATAGATGATTCTGGTGTTTGCGCCCTGACTGCCCAGTTGAGAACGAATCTCTGTGTGGACGGCCTGGGCCTGCTCTGGGCTAGCCACTTCACCGGTACCAATTGCCCAAACCGGCTCATAAGCAATGACGCCTTTACAGAGGCTTTTAGTACCTACCAGGTCCGTCACTGCGGCAATTTGCTCGGTGACAACCTTTACTGTTTGTCCCTGCTGGTGTTGCTGCAGTGACTCACCAACACACAGAATAGGCGTTAACCCTTGCTGCTGTGCCGCCTTAAACTTCTCTGCGACTACCTGATTGCTCTCGGCAAACAGGGCTCTTCGCTCTGAGTGCCCGACCAATACATAGTCACAACCAATATCGTTAAGCATTTCCCCAGATACTTCACCGGTATAAGCCCCAGATGCCCATTGGGACATATTTTGAGCGCCTACACTGACCATACTACTGGCCGCGGCTGTGATAACTCTGTCTAGATGCACAGCCGGTGGAAAAATAACCACCTCAACGCCAACAAATGCGCTGTCATGTAAGGCTAAATGTGTGGCTAGTTCAGCCGCAGTATTAGCATTACCATGCATTTTCCAGTTTCCCGCCACTAGCGGTTTAGTCATCTCATTCAATCCTTTCTGAGGTGCCTTGAAAAGGGGCGCAAAGCCTACCCGACAAACGGTTTTTTTACAACTGGGAAAGGCGCTTTTCCCTTACAAATATTGCTAGCCTACCTGTTGCTCTACAACCTTAGCAATGTCTTGAACTTGCTGCTCTACCAAGGCTTGGTCATCGCCTTCTGCCATGACTCTAATCAGTGGTTCTGTACCGGACGGTCTCAGTAGCACCCTGCCGCGCCCCGCTAATTTCTTTTCTGCGTCTGCCACCGCCGAATTAATTGCACTGTTGTTGCTAATATCGACCTTTTTAGCAAGACGCACGTTAATCATGATTTGTGGAAATTTTTGCATGCCGGTTTTTAATTCTGCCAAGCTTTTTCCGCTATCAGAAATGGCTCGAATAACTTGCAGTGCTGCGACGATACCATCGCCGGTGGTGTTTAAATCACTACAGAGCACATGTCCAGAGCCCTCACCGCCTAAGCTCCAGCCATTTTCTTTAAGCGCTTCAACGACATATCGATCGCCCACCTTGGTGCGCAGAAAGGGAATACCTAAGTCTTTGAGGGCTAACTCCATCCCCAAATTACTCATGAGAGTACCGGCAACGCCGTTGCAACCCATAGCTGACTGGTGACGATGTTGGGCGATAATGTAAATTAGCTCATCGCCATCTACAACCTCACCATTGGCGTCAGAAAACAATACTCGGTCGCCATCACCATCTAGAGCAATACCAAAATCGGCTTTTTCTTCAACCACTCTAGCGCAAACCCCTTCCATGTAGGTAGATCCACACTGATCGTTGATATTAAAACCGTTGGGTTCGTTGGCCATGGTAATAACTTTGGCACCCAACTCTTTAAATACTTTAGGTGCCGCGTTATAGGTAGCACCATTGGCACAGTCCAGTACAATTTTGAAACCCGTTAAATTAAACTGCGAAGGTA
>CAJJAU010000038.1 GCA_905182275.1 gamma proteobacterium HTCC2207 | reverse complement strand
GTCCGGCTTTGACGAGACTTACCGTAGTGGACGCCATCAACATAGACGCCGACTGATTGTTCAAACGATTGGTTTGCACCAACACCGATACCACGCATAGAAATAATCGTGTTTACAGCATTTTCTGTTATTGACAGGTTAGGCACATATTGAGACAACTCTTGAAAGCTGTGTAATCCGGCTTCTGCGATTTTTGTACCGCTAATAGCCATTAGAGAAACAGGAACATCCTGAAGGCTTTCTGCGCGTTTTTGTGCGGTAACAATAACTTCTTCCAGTTCAGCCGTGTTGGCTCCGCTGGAAATAGTTGCGATAGCGACTGCTAGCACACTAAGTGTACGAAATGACTTGGTTTTCATATAAGACCCCTGTGAGATTTTCGATTTTATTTTTATTTTTACCGCTTTTGCCAACATCATTATCTGATTATGGCGGTCTGCTATGTAGGCTGAAACGCCCATGTGATGTGAGTATTTCAGCTTTACAACAAAGCAAAAAAATTGACCTGTAGTTGACCATACCTCAAGGAACTATGCATAGTTCATTAAACATAAGTCGTAATTACATAGCTAGGTGGTTAGTGTTGAGTCCAGTATTACTAAATTTTATTGGTTATAAATTTAACTTAGACAAAAAAAGGACGGGTTTCCCCGTCCTTTTAGATTTAGTAGCTTTAGCCTTAGAAACTATAGCTAAGTCGAGCGCCCCATACCGCTCCTTCGCTTGTGTATTGGCCATGAGAGCCAGCCGCTAGGGGAATATCATAGGCGCCAGTAGCCGTCTCTTCATCGGTGATGTTTTTACCGTAGAGCATTGCAGTCCAGTTTTCGCTCCGCAATCCTGTTCGGATATTAAACTTCTGAAAACCTTCATGAAAGTCAATTGGATCTAGATCACCAGTCATGAAATAACCATCAGTAAAGTTCATGTCAATACTGGTAAACCAAACAAGGCCGGAGGCCATTGGACGGACGTAGTCAGCGAAGAGCGAGCCGTTGTAATCCGTACCCACTTGTCCACCAGCAAGATCTTGGCCTGAACCCGCTTGAGATCCGTCACCTTTAAATTGGGCAGAGCAAGCGCCGGACGAAGTGATTGGAGAATCAACTGTTAAAGTTCCCAGGCCAAGTAGGTCTGAGGCTTGTTGTGCAGTGCAGCCAGCGCCAGGGAATGAGCCATAGGATCCGTCGGTGAAAGCAACGTTTGCACCTAGTCTCATGTTATCTGTAGCTTGCCAGGTCATATCAATTTCTAACCCTTGGATATCGGTAGTAGCGGCATTGGTAACAACAAAGCCCAGACCAACAAAGGTTGATACCTGTTGATCTTCGTACTCACTGTTAAAGTAGGCCCAGTTTAAGTTCATGGCCCCATCTAGCAAGGTGTGCTTGCCGCCGAGTTCAAAGGATGCTGCATTCTCATCATCGTACTCAAAACCAAGTCCTGGAACAGTTAGTTGTGGTCCAGCGGCTGTAAATGCAGGAGCTTGTGAATCTACCGCATTAAAACCACCACTTTTGAAGCCTTCTGAATAACTAAGGTAAAACTTACTGTCTTCAGATCGAGTCCATTGCAAGTTTGCAGCAGGTATTAGTTGATTGGTCGAGCGCTGCTCGTCAAAGTTGTGGTCCCAGCGCTCAAAGAAATTACCATTTAAACCAGCTAGTAGTGGACTAGGATTAGGGTTTGCTAACCCCGTTAAGCTAGTAGTCTGATAAGCGTCAGCATGGGCTATTTTCTCTTCCTCGGTATACCGCACACCGGCGGTTAACGTTACAGAGTCACTTAAATCTAAAGAACCTTGGAAGAACACTGCTCGAGAGCTGGTGTTTTGTTTCCAATTTGAAATAGTTCCCGTCGCTTGAAACTTTGTTACGCCCTCAACACCTGGATAAAGCCGAAAATCTTGGCATGTAGGTGCTCCAACAGCGCAACCCGTTGCATCATAGAGGCTTTGCAAGGTGAATGGCGTTCCCGGAACAGGTGTTGTGGCATTCACACCGGCGACCTGTGCAGGAGAATAAGCAAGAAAAGTATCCAAACCAACAATGGCTGGCATGATATGTGGTATTCCGAAGGTCCCGTCAATTGTTACTAGGCGGTCAATTTCTTGTTTCTGCTTATCTAAGTAGACTCCGGCTACCCATGAGAACTTATTTTCAGAGGGCGAGGCGATACGTAATTCTTGGCTATTGTGGCTATAGTCAGAGATGTCGCTTCGACCAATGAACCGCAGAGGCAGGAAGTCTGCATCGATGCCGTCTTGGTAAAAATAACTGCCTCGACCAGCGACGGCAGTCAGTGTGTAGCCATTGGGTAGTTCCATTTCAATGTTTACAGAGGTATCAGATGTTTCGGTGTCTGTCCCCTCAGGTCTCTCTCCACCGCTTTCGCAGATCGCAGAACTCATACCCATATGGCGTTCAAGATCACAACCACCATATGATCGAGTGTCTCGATAAGCATCCCTTGGTTGAGAATTTATGTAGGCTGCGTAAGCTGGGAAAACAGCTCCCATGGTTCCATACATTAGAGCATTAGATGCTGGAATATTTGGTAAAGGACTGAACAGTGTTACCAAGGGGTTAGCACCCATGCGTAAAAACTCGCTTTCGGAATGTTTTATTTCAACCGACGTAGTATCGGTTGGCTCCCAAAGGGCAGTGACTCGCCACATAGACTCATCAACCGTGGGCATTTTTGAAACTTCAGTGTCAGGGTAGGTGTTATCGAGATGACCATCACCTTGACGATCTTTGTAAGCGAACCGCAATGCCAATGAGTCAGTTAATGACCCAGAAAAATTTCCTTCAATGGTTTGACCACCAAATGACTCTGCGCTTACCGCGATTTTGCCGCCCATCTCCTGGCCAACCTGTGGTGAAGCAGATGTGATGTTGATTGCGCCAGCAAGCGTATTTTTACCAAATAAAATACCCTGTGGTCCCCTAAGGACCTCCACTTGTTGTAAATCAAATAATCCGGTCCTAACTTGACGACTTTTTCCATAATGGACGCCATCAACATAAATACCTACCGACTGTTCAAATGACTGGTTTGCACCAATGCCAACACCACGCATACCGATAATGGTATTTACTGCGTTTTCGGTGATTGATAGATTGGGAACATAGGCAGTTAATTCTTGGAAACTGTGGATGCCAACTTCTTCAAGTTTTTGGCCATCCAGAGCTGACATTGAAATAGGCACATCTTGTAGGCTTTCCGCGCGCTTTTGAGCGGTAACAATGATTTCTTCGAGCTCTGCCGCGTAGGTGTTGCCGAAGAAGGCGGTTATGGCTAATGCCATTAAACTCCGAGATAGAATTGTTTTCATTTTATAGACCCCTTTATAGATAGATGAAAGGTCTATTTTTAATATAAATTGGAGCGCTAAAAAAACAGACCGTCACATTAAAAGTAGACCAGGAATCAATGCGAAAACGAATGAAATCTACTCGCTAAAATATAGAGTTTCGCTGCTTAATTTGCTGTAACCTGCTGTTTTATATGTCGATATGTTTAACGTTCAGTGGTTAAAGTTTTGAGTAGTGGCGCTATAATTGAAGAGTCATAACGGTTTGAAAAAACATTGAGAGCGGATGGAATGCCGCCGAGTCTAACAATAATCGTTTGGGTCTGTGGATTAATCATAACCAGTTGCAAACCCATTCCCTCAATCCAGAAAACCTCAGATAACTCGGGCAAACCGCCATACAAATGGTAGCCATAGGTATTGCCTGCTGATTTGCCTGTTGCTTGAACAAAAAACCACTCTGGAATAAGCGTGTCCTTAACCATCTTGTTTATCCAGTGTGATGACACCACACCATTAGTTGGATTGAGAAATAGATTTCCTATTTCGAGCCACGACCTTGCCGTAGCGAACACGCAGCAATAACCTGTCGTATTTATAATGGCGGCTTTCTCAAGGTTCAATGGATGCCATAACTTATCCTCAATTAACCGATTAAGTGGCTTTTTATAGACACGGGTCAGTGCGAGACTGAGCAGGTGGTAGTTAATGTTGTCATAGCGAAATGATCGGTCACCCTTGAAAGATATCGCAGATAATGGGGTTATTAAGGGGTTGCCGCCTAATGTTGCTCTAAGGTCTTGGGATGTTGATTGTATTCCTGAGGTATGTCTCAGCAAATCGCGAAGAGTGATTGCATGGGTAGGGTGCTGCTTTATTTCAGGAAGATACAGTGATATAGAATCTTTTTCTGAGTTAATTAGACCTTCATCAACCGCAATACCAATCAGAATTGCAACAATAGTTTTAGTCATAGACATGGCATTTATGTTGCGGCCATCATCCGCATCTGCGCTGTAACGCTCATAGATGATACGGCCCTTTTTTTGTACGATTAGCGCTTGAGTTTGGCTGCGATCAAACCAAGCATTCAGTTCGTCATTAGTTACTATGGGGGTTTTTAATAGTTCTGGCTCTACCTTTGCCCCGCCGCTAATGGGTGCGGGAGAGGACAAGAGAAATGAGTTAGGTGATGCCATTAGCTCATTTAGATGAGCATTAGCCTCTAGCGCGATTCCATTTTGCAGTGATGCCTTAAACGGACTGATCATGATGAGCACTAATAGGAGTACTGTTAAACCTATTACTATTTTAAAGCGCAGAATGTTAGCTAACATGAGACTCGGTGCTCTGATGTGGTTCGATGGTTATTCTGGTTTAGTCCAGGGTACTATATTCTGGTTTAGTCCAGGGTACTAAGAGTGCCCCGATAGATAGATATTATTTTAACTTCAGATGGACCAACACTATTGTAATATTCTCAACCCCTGTTACGGTAACTTAAAAATGAGAGAAAACCATAATGGAATCTCTGTCACAGAGTAGTTCAGGCAAAGAAATAGGCTTTTGGCGAGGATGGTCGATTGCCGTGGGTTGTGCTATTGGATCGGGCGTTTTTATGATGCCCACTCTATTGGCACCCTACGGAATGCTTGGCTTAGCAGGTTGGTTGACAGCTGGGGCGGGCACCTTATTGGTTGCACTGTCACTATCCCGATTAGTTAAGCGTGTGCCCAAACTAGGTGGTCCCTATGCCTATGTTCAGGCCGGTTTAGGTGATTTTGCAGGTTTTTTGATTGCGTGGACATATTGGATCGCCTGCATTGCAGCGATATCAGGCATCTCCATCGCATTTGTCGGTTATTTAGGCGTGTTTTTGCCCGCGGTCACTGAATCAGCTGTGCTTAGTCTTTTAGTGGCCCTCGCCTTAGTCTGGACAGTGGTGGGACTCAATATCCGTAGTGTTGAGAGCAGCGGAACGTTTCAGGTAGTGACCACTATTCTAAAGATACTGCCGCTGTTGTTTATTATTGTGCTGGGTTTTACCAATATGCAGCCGGACATTTTGCCACCAGTGAACCCCACCGAGTTACATCCTTTTGCTTTATTAGCCACGGTAACGACACTGGTAATGTGGTCTTTTATTGGGATAGAAACCGCCACAGTGCCGACCGATAATATGGTCGAGCCTGAGAAATTGATTCCGCGTATTCTCATCGCTTCAGTGTTAACGATTCTGATAATTTATTTCTTGGTGAGTTTAGCGGTGGCGCTGGTGGTGCCAGCGTCTGAGTTGGTTGGATCAACCGCGCCTTTTGCACTGGCTGCAACTAAAGTAATGGGCCCAGTTGGCGGCGCTATTATTACTGTCGGCGCATTGATATCGACACTGGGCTCTTTAAATGCAAACACACTAACAGCGGGCCAAGTGCCACTGGCCGCCGCTAAGGACCATTTGTTGCCGGTTAAGTTTTTAACGCTGAGTCAGTCTGGCACGCCGATTTTTTCCTTCCTAGTGTCCGGTGGTTTCGTCTCATTGTTACTAGTGCTCAACTACACCAAAGGTTTAGTCGCAGCCTTTACCTTTATGGCCATGCTATCAACCTTGTCAACGCTAATGGCTTATGCATTTTGCGCGGTTGCCGAATTTTACTTCCTCAAGAATGACCGAGCAGGGCCCGAGCGAACCAGAGCAATCTTGCTATCAGGTGCCGCTTTTTTGTATTCCTTTTTTGCCATCTGGGGTGCCGGTTCAGAAATCGTATTTTACTCCTTTATGCTAATCATCATTGGCATGCCCTTTTATGCACTTGTCCGAGAAGACGTTAGAGACCAATAGTATGAGTCAATTCAATGAATATTCTGCCCTTGGGCAGGTTGCAGTACGCACGCCAAAAAATGCCTTTGTAAATCAACAAAAACTGACCACCGAATGGGAGTCTCTGCGTTTTCATGCCATGCCAGATATGGAAGAAGCGCATAGGGAATTTGATCAATTCCGTAAAATTCTTTTAGGCTGCGGTGCAGAGGTTATTGATCTTCCCGCTGCAGATGAACTAACCATCGACAGTATTTATCCACGTGACAGTATTCTTATATGCCCACGAGGACTGATCATTTGTAATATGGGCCGAGCAACACGAACCCCAGAAGCAAGAATCAACGCTGGTTGCTATGAATCCTACGGCCATCAAATTGTTGGCGAGATTGTCGCTCCGGGTACTTTGGAGGGGGGAGATTTTATCTGGATTGATAAGCATCATGCGGCAGTAGGGCTTGGGCCGAGAACTAACCGAGAAGGCATTCGTCAACTACAGGCAATATTAGGTGATGAGGTAGATTTACATGTGGTGGATCTACCTGAACCTGAACATCCAGATGATGTACTGCATCTGATGTCCATTATCTCGCCTATAGATAAGAATTTAGCGCTTATCTATAGGGCTTTTATGCCGGAGAGTTTTATTTTATGGCTGCAGAATTTAGGGATAGACTTTGTTGATGTACCAGAAGAAGAGTATCTGCCGATGGGCTGCAATGTGCTTGCCTTTGGGCCGCGCAAGGTAGTCATGTTAGAGAATTTGCCTGGTGTTAAGAGTGGACTGGAAGCCGCAGGATGTTCGGTGACCACCTATAAAGGGCTAGAAATAAGCCGCAAAGGCGAGGGTGGACCGACCTGTCTGACAAGACCCTTAGTAAGAACATAATGCGCTCTCAAAACGCGCTAGATGGCCTCGACGACCGGCTTTACGCGGTGTATATTTACGTAAACGACAGGACGACTAAACAGAATGCGTAATTGCACTTTAAAAATAATGGCTATCATCGCCTTAGTGCTGACAATGATGTCGTGCACTGACCATTCACCTCAAGAGAACTTCGTGTCCGAGTGGTCCTCCCCTGCGGGTGAAAATTCGGTATCACCAAATTTGAGCCTTGATCTCAATGGAATGCCTATATTGAGTTGGCTAAAGGTTGCGCAGGGCTCAGTTGCATTAGAATATGCACGCTGGCGCGGTGATGGATGGAGTGCGCCAATCATCATTGCCAGCGGCAACAACTGGTTAGTCAATCGTGCTGATTTTCCATCGGTAGTCCAGTTGAATGAATCCCTCTGGGCAGCGCATTGGTTAGTCATGACGGATCCCGCTGTTTTTGCTTATGATGTTTTTGTTAGCTTATCTAGAGACGGAGGTGTTACCTGGGAGCCTTCCTTTAAGCCCCATACTGATGGCACTCTGAGTGAGCATGGCTTCGTCAGCTTCTTCACTGAAGGTGACAATGTAGGCGTCGTATGGCTTGATGGGCGAGAAATGGAAGCCGGTCATGGTCATAAAGAGATGTCGGAGCCGAATCAAGGTGAGCTAAAAGGCATGACCATTAGATCGACCAAAGTCGCCGCAGATGGGTCGATTTTCCAAGAGCAAATAATCGATAATCTGGTTTGTGACTGTTGCCAAACTGATATAGCCCAGTCTAATCAGGGGCCGATTTTAGTATTTCGCAATCGTACTGAAAATGAACGCAGGGATATTTATTATTCACGCATGACCAATGGTCGTTGGAGTGAATCACAACCAGTTGCCATAGATGA
>CAJJAU010000037.1 GCA_905182275.1 gamma proteobacterium HTCC2207 | reverse complement strand
AGTATTCGGCTGGATTCGGTCATTTTTGGGTCTTCAGTGATTGTTGTTTAGAGTCGAGGGCTTTATCAGCTCGCTAGGTCTTTTTTCCGTGATAGTACGATATGACTAAGGGTCTTCTCAACACCATCCAGCGCGGCAATTGAATCAATCGCTCTATCCAAGGCTTCCGTTGTCGATTCAGTCACCATAGCCATCAGATCATACTGGCCGCTAATAGTACACAACATATCCAATTGTGGGTGTTTTTGGATTTGACGCACAATATCGGGTGTTTTCTGAGAGATGATAGAAATCATAATATAGGCACTAACCTGCTGCTGTTGGTAGTGAGGGTTAATTTTAACGGTATAACCCTGAATAATGCCTTTTCGTTCAAGTCTTTCTATTCCTTGTTGCACGGTGGCGCGGCTCAATCCAAGATTTTTCGCCAGATCTGATACAGAACGACGACTATTTTCTTTCAACAGATTTATGAGTTCTTGTTCATTTTTCATATCACTTTTCGCATTTATCTATCATTGTGGTCATAAATAATATACAAATTTAAAGTAATATCAATACAAAGTGACACTTTAACCCTGTAAAATCATGATTCAAAGCCATCTGCAGAGGGACTAAAAAATGGATTTAGCGTTTAAAGAAACGGATTCTGAAGTGGAACGACGACGGATGTCTCTTGAGCTGGATGCTCGAGAGCAGATGGCTTTTACTACCTCCTATTTGAAAGATTATAGCGAACCTCTTCTAGTCGTGTCTGAGTCCCGATTGAGAAATAACGCGCGCCGTTTTAAGGCGGCTATGCCAAGAGTACGGCCTCATTTTGCGGTTAAAGCAAATCCTCACCCAGAATTATTACGAATTTTTAAAGAGGAGGGTTTATGCTTTGAGATAGCTTCAATCGCCGAGCTAGATGCGATGATTGAGCTTGGAGCCGATTTAGACACAGTTTTTTACTCTAATCCAATTAAATCCCCCGCTTCTGTTAAACGAGCAGCCGCGGCGGGCATTAAATGGTATGTCGTCGATACGCCTGAAGAAGTTGAAAAAATTGCACGGATAAAACCTGACGCAAAGCTATATTTACGGATTGAGGTTAGTAATGAAGGCTCTGTTTTCCCTCTCACCAGAAAGTTTGGTGCCAAACCATCAGGTATTCCCGCAGTAATTGACGCCGCTAAATCGAATGGTATGGCGTTGACTGGTGTCACTTTTCATGTCGGTTCTCAGTGCAACAATATTGCTAATTGGACCAAGGGTATCAATGCAGTCAAGGACGTATTCACTCAGCTTGAACACAATGGCTGGACGCCAGAATTATTAAATATTGGAGGGGGCTACCCTTTACTTTTATCCGCTGATGACCCGACTATTGAAGAAATTGGCATGTCGATTAATGAAGAGCTCAAATCTATTCCTGATTCCGTGCAAATCATGGGTGAACCAGGGCGGTTTTTGGTGGGCTCAGCCGGTTGTTTAGTCACGCAGGTGATTGGATTGGCAACGCGAGATGAGCAGCGTTGGGTATATCTCGATACGGGGTTCTATGGCGGGTTGATGGAGATGGCTGAAAGCTTTCCGTTAAAGATTATTAGCGAGCGCACGGGTGAACCACATCTTTGGACGTTAGCGGGCCCGACATGCGATTCTATTGACGTTTTGGGTGAGCATAGCTTGCCGTCAAATACTGAAGTAGAAGACATCCTTTATATTCCTAACTTAGGCGCATATTCCACCAGCTGTGCCTGTGATTTTAACGGGTTTCCCGTTCCTGAAATGGTGGTGGTTGCCTAAAGGAATCGTTTAAACTAGGGTTCATGCTAAAAGCAAGGATGCGGTTAAAATGGTAGATAAGGTAATCGGGATTTATAATGCCAGGGGGTCGATTACTGGCGAACTTGCCTTTCTGTTTGGTAGGTTCACAGGCCGAACAGAATGTGCACTCTGCGATATTACCCATGGTACTTTCAAAAAGAAAACTGCGTTTTCCCGCGCCCAGCAGACGTTGGGTGTTCCCTTTGAGATCCTGCATCTTGATGAATTAGATTCTACACTTTACTCATTTAAAGACTCTGCGCCCTGCGTAGTCGCAGTTCGTGGTTCGGAGTGTTCGATACTGTTATCTAAAGCAGAATTAGCGTTATGTGATAGCGAAGTTGAGCGATTTTTTGATAGTTTAAAAGCCAAGTTAGGTAAGCCTTAAATCTAAAATGGGATTACAAAGCGTCTAATACTGACAACACCGGCTTAATAATATCCATGGAGAATAATTAATGAAGTTATTAAAAATAGCCCTTAAATACCTACTTTTGCTGATTTTGGTCACAGGTGTCGGTTTATATGTGTGGTTTTGGGCAGCTCCTGTTGGCGTAAATAATTATGCCAACAAAGTTTCGGCTCAGTTCTTGTTGCGTTCCCCAGAATTATTGACGTCTTTGGGGTTAGTTGATAACACGCCCCTAGATTTCCATAGTGGTAAGTTAGGCCGCTACGATAAGCAGTCTGAGCTTGAGGATCTCGAGTTTCTGCGTGAGAGTCGAGATGGTTTGGATGATTATGGTCCAGAGGGGCTGGAGGGTCAGGAGCTCCTGAGCTGGAAAATTGTGGCTTGGTTCTTTGATGACATGATTCGTGAAAGTGAATATGAATACGGAGGTTATCGGGTCAATCAACTCTCTGGCCCGATGGTGAATTTGCCGCAGTTTTTAACAGATAGACATATTATTGGCGATGAAAAAAGCTTCCAGCGTTATATTTCTCGTCTCAATGAGTTTGCTCGAGTCATTGCGGAAGTCAAAATTCGAGTCATAGATGATCGTGATAATGGCACTGTACCACCTGATTTTGTGATTGAGAAAACACTGCTAGGTATGCGATCTTTTATTGAGGACGGTGCTAAACAAAACCCGTTGTTCACCACCTTACCTAAGAAAGTTGAAAATATTGATGGGCTGAGTGATGTGCGTAAAGACGAGCTTTCTCAGCAGGCGCTCAATGTTATAGAGGCTAAAATCTTGCCTCAATATGGAGAGATGATTGCACTGTTTGAAGAGCTTTTGACGATAAGCAACCATGATGCGGGTATTTGGCGTTTGCCCAAAGGTGAAGAGATTTATCGGTCTGCGCTGCGCTCAAATAACTCCACAACCTTGACGGCGGATGAGATTCATCAAATTGGTCTGTCAGAGGTAGCGCGTATT
>CAJJAU010000036.1 GCA_905182275.1 gamma proteobacterium HTCC2207 | reverse complement strand
TTGAGGCTGAGGTCCAAGCACTTCATCAATTCCAACGGGCTAGTAACTGACCTTAATAGACTCTAAAGCCAAATCTCGAGATTACCCTCGCAACCAAGTCTTCTCTCTAGGGTTATGTCTAGCACTTCATCAAGATCGCAGCGCTTAAGTAGGCTTTTGACGGTGACTTGCTCATCAGAGCTTAAAGTCCCGAAGTGATCTTGCACTCGCTGTAACAAATAAAAGCGGTAAGGTTGTGCGCCTGCAGCTAGCTGTTCACCACGCGCTGTAAATTCTGCCTTGCTCTCATTCTGCCCTAAGTAACGCGCTGCACGCTTGCCCTTGGGCGGATTGGCATCAGCCAACCAGCCATTAATAGCGTTTGCCGCTGCGCGGGTCTCTGGCACAAAGTCCTCGGCTAAAATACGCAACACGTCAATAAGTGTCTCTGGAATAAGGTCATCGCTGAGGTAGCCTTCACCAGCCTCAAAAAATTCTGCTGCGTCCTGCTGTGGGCTGTTCATGCGCTCTATCCATCGATAAACATGAATAGCCTCTCTTTGCATAATGGCCAAGGGCTTAGGGTCTCTGCCCAGGTGTGCGAACATTGGGGCCAGCAGGCCGAAATCGCCGATACATGGCTTCCACCCGAGTAAGTACGGCACGCTGGCAAGATGCTTATCTAAAGCCCGCAAAAAGTCCATATACAGGCTTTCTACAAATTCATGATTAGTATCCGACACACCAAACATGCGGCCAGCAAAGCGCATTTTATCCATCACATAATCAGTCTTTTCTTGACGATTAGGCCCCAATCGCTGAGCGTTAAGAAAATGGTATTTCAAAAAGTCTAGGTTTTCATTAGGAAAGTTCCAGCGATAGTGCATAGCAGGCCTTAGCAACCCCTCAGCACCGATTACATCAAACAAATCACTGACGAGCCGTTGTCGCGGAGACTTAGGCCTGCAAGGACGATCATTGCGTACCTCAAAATACTCAATAATGGCCGCACCATCACGAATAACCTCTCCAGTGGGCGTCAGGAGAGCAGGAATAGTCGCCAACTTGGCCTTTGGCACAATCTCAGTTTTAAAGCTTTCATGGCCGCAGGACAGCTCTCGAAAAGGAATGCCATTCTTGATTAAATATGATCGTGCGCGACCGGTATATAGCGAATGAGGAATTCCATACAGAGTGTATTTATCGAGCATAAGATTAATCTCTACTTTTTAGATCCCTTTGATCTGATTTTGTTATCATAGTTAGATGGCGCTGGCGCTAATAATATATAATGACAGCACAACTGCCAATATACTAGGCTCTTAAATAATTTTTATTAAGTGGATCGAAGCATTTCCATTTATTCCTAATAGAGGTTCACATGTCCGAAGTCAGTTCGCTAAACGAAGTTACCCTAGAAAAATATCTTGAAGCAAATATGTCAGGGTTTAAGGGGCCGCTCACAGCGACAAAATTCCCCGGCGGGCAGTCCAACCCCACGTTTCGAATAGATGCGGCTTCAGGAAGCTATGTTTTGCGGCGTCAGCCTCCCGGCAAACTACTTAAGTCAGCCCATGCCGTTGACCGAGAGTTTCGTGTTATTAGTGCGCTAGCCAATACCGGTGTGCCGGTGGCAGAGGCCCATCATCTATGTGAAGACCCAGATATCATAGGATCTATGTTTTATGTGATGGAATTTTGTGACGGTAACATTCACTGGGCTTCAAAACTTGATAGTGCCGCCAGTAATGAACAACGCGCCAAGATGTATGACGAAATGAATCGAGTACTCGCCGCCATTCACAGTGTGGATATTGAAAAAGCAGGCTTATCCGACTACGGGCGCCCCGGAAACTATTACGAGCGACAATTCAATCGCTGGTCTAGCCAATACAAAGCTTCGGAGATGACGGTCATTCCAGAAATGGACCGTCTAATAGACTGGCTTGGCGAAAATATTCCTGAGGACGATGGCAAAGTCTCATTGGTGCATGGCGACTACCGCTTAGACAACCTAATGTACAGTAAAGATGATGAGCAAATTGTTGCGGTATTAGACTGGGAACTCTCTACGCTAGGACACCCCTATGCTGACCTAGCTTATCAATGTATGGGCCTGCGCCTACCTGTTCGCGATATTAAAAACGTTATGTCAGGTCTCGGTGGTATCGACGCGCAAGCATTGGGTATTCCTACTGAAAAGGAATATGTTGCCAGCTACTGTCGGCGTATGGGTATAGATAAAATTGATAACTGGAGTTTTTACTTGGCGTTTAGCTGCTTTCGTCTTGCAGCCATTACTCAGGGGGTTGCCAAACGTGGCGCCGATGGTAATGCGTCTAGTCAAGCTGCATTGAGCTATGGAGCCATGGTGCAACCTCTAGCTGTAATGGGTCTAGACAGTATCGAAGAATAGGATTAACCGATGAAAATAAAGCACGTCTTAGCGATAGGTATAGCTCTAATAGCTACCGTGGGCTTATTGGGCCCCCGAGTCGATATGAATATCTCCTTAGATGACCTGACGCTCACAGACAATTTAGATCTGTACTTATCAAAATCAGAATCACGCTTCGACGACATTACAGAAGGCACCGAAAAAACGATCATGTGGGCCGGAACACCAGGAGAAAGAACCGCCATTTCAATTGTTTCTTTCCATGGCTTTTCTGCCACCCGGCAAGAGTTATCGCCCTTGGCGGATACCGTCGCTAAATCTCTAAATGCTAATCTGTTTTATACGCGTTTAGCAGGTCATGGGCGTGGTGGGCTGGGTATGATTGATGGTAGCGTCAACCGGTGGGCTAACGATGCCAATGAAGCTATAAAAATTGGACGTAGACTCGGTGACAAAGTTATTTTAATCGGCACGTCTACAGGATCTACATTAGCGACTTGGTTGGCTTTACAACCAACCAATGCAGATCTAGAGGCGATGATTCTTCTGTCTCCAAACTTCTACAATGCCGACAGTAATATGAGGATGCTTCTGTGGCCTTGGGGTCAACAAATTGCTGAGACGTTAATAGGTAAAGTACGTCACTGGGAGTCCAAAAATCCTTTGCACGAAAAATACTGGGCAAATGACTATGCTACATCTTCAATGCTACCCATGATGGGCCTAGTTAAGATCGTCAATGACTCTGATATTGAAAAAATTAACACACCAACCTTGATGATCTATTCGTCTAAGGACAAAACAATCAGTGTGCCACCCATACTGGAGACATTTGCGCGGCTAGGCTCTGAAAAAAAGGAGCTTTTTGAATTTAACGCTACCGAAGACCCCGATTACCATGCCTTAGCGGGCGATCTTATGTCACCGTCCTCAACCGCAGTACTTGCTGAAAAAATTAATACATTTATCACGGACATACATCGCTAAGCTCTCTATCGTTACTTCAGTCACTCCAATATAGTTATCTTGCGTCCCTAAACTACAGCTTTCTCGCTCAGAGTCCATAGACGCTCCGCTTGCTCTGTATCCACTGCCCAAGGAGCAACACCA
>CAJJAU010000035.1 GCA_905182275.1 gamma proteobacterium HTCC2207 | reverse complement strand
CGTTGAAAATATGATGGCATTAAATACTGTGGGTGCTGCTTTGGGTAAAGTGCCCGGTGTAACTGCGATGACTGATGTCACCGGCTTCGGACTGCTGGGTCATCTTCTTGAAGTGTGTCAGGGCAGTGGTCTTAGCGCCTTAATTAACCTATCTGCGGTGCCAGTATTAGATGCCGCTGTTACAGACTATATTGCGGCAGGTTGTGTGCCTGGTGGCAGCCAACGCAATTGGCAAAGCATTGCGCCGCACATTAGCCCAATTAGTGTTGAGAATCAGGCACTACTGTGTGACCCACAGACTAGCGGCGGCTTACTGATTGCAGTCAATCCTTTGGCGGCAGATCAGGTTGCCAGCCTCTTGCAACAGGCGAGCTGTTATTGCCAACCCATCGGTGAACTGAAAGATTATGACCCTAGTCAACCAACTATTGAGGTACTGACTTGAGTAATGCCTCGCTGTCACTGACTAACGATTACCTGAACTTACTGCTAAATGGCGTGCCAATGATTGATGTGCGTGCGCCTATTGAAAGTCAAACAGGCGCCCTACCCTTTGCCACCAATTTACCCTTAATGTCTGATGATGAACGCCACCAAGTGGGCATTTGCTACAAAGAGCGCGGTCAAAAAGAAGCGATCGCGCTAGGTCATGAGTTAGTCTGTGGTGCCAGCAAGCAGGCGCGCATAGATGCTTGGCAGACATTTTTTGCAGCTCATCCCACTGCGGTATTATATTGTGCCCGTGGCGGTTTGCGCTCTCAGTTAAGCCAGCAGTGGTTGGCCGATGCGGGTATTGATTGCCCGCGCGTAGAAGGTGGCTATAAGCACTTACGTGGCTTTTTAATAGAACAACTTAACGCAGTGTGCAGTACCGAAAACTTAGTAGTGTTATCGGGAATGACCGGCACCGGTAAAACTGACATTATCAAAACTCTGCCATGCAGTATTGACCTTGAAGGTGCGGCTAACCACAAGGGCTCAAGTTTTGGTCGGCCTTTGGATGAGCAGCCCGCACAGATTGATTTCGAAAATAATGTCATTCTTGAACTCATGGGTGTACGCCACCAACACCCCGGGCGCAGCATTATTGTGGAAGACGAAAGTCGAAATATTGGTGGTCGCCATTTACCTATTCCACTGAGCGACGCTATGGCTACCAGTCCCATGGTGGTCATTGAACTGCCGTTTGAACAACGCATTGACAAGCTTTGGCGTGAGTATGTTATCGAACGCTACCAAGACACACTGGCCTATCATGGTGACAATGCTGAACAAGCCTTTGCTGACTACCTTAGGGACAGTCTGTTGCGGGTCAAGAAGCGTCTTGGAGGTCAAAAAACCAAGGAAATTCTAGAGCTTATGGAGAGCGCCATTGAGCAGCAGCACAGCGATGACTTCACTAGCCACCGGCATTGGCTACAGGCCATAACCGCAGACTACTATGACCCAATGTATCTATACCAGTTAGAAAAACGCAGTGATAGAGTGATATTTAAGGGTAACCACCAAGAAATCACTCAGTGGTTATCTGAGCTTACTTGAGCCTTAGCGCGGTTGCATTCGTACACCACCATCCAAACGAATAGTCTCTCCGTTGAGATAGCTATTTTCAGTAATATGTACCACCAATTGACCAAACTCAGAGGGCGCACCTAGTCGCTGAGGAAACGGTATATTTGCCACTATGCCGTCTTGAACATTCTGCGGGGCCGCGAGCATTAAAGGAGTCGCCATAACCCCAGGGGCAATAGTATTGACACGAATGCCCTGCTTAGACAGATCACGAGCCATAGGGAGTGTCATGCCAACTATGCCACCTTTGGTTGCTGCATAAGCCACCTGACCCATTTGGCCATCAAATGCGGCAATGGACGCTGTATTAACGATCACTCCGCGCTCAGTTTTTTCATCCGGCTCGTTCTTAGCCATTGCCGCTGCAGCACAGCGTGACACGTTAAAGGTACCAATTAAGTTAACTTCAATAACTTTGCGATAGAGGTCAAGATCATGGGGCTGACCTTCGCGGTCAACGGTTTTTGCGGCAATGCCAATACCTGCGCAGTTCACGCAAATGTCAACGCGGCCCAAATTTGCAAGAATCGTCGCAAAAGCCGCTTCGACATCGGGGCCGTTAGAAACATCCAGCTGCATAAAATGGCACGAACTGGCGCCAAGCTCTGACACTGCCTGCTCACCCGCACTGACATTCATATCAAAAATAACCACGGTCGCACCCGAGTTAATCAACAATTCTGTAGCCGCACGACCCAACCCTGATGCGCCACCGGTAACTACTGCCACTTTTTTATTAATATTCATTGTTATTAAACTCCTTTTGGTTTTACTTCTTGGACTAGCACAAAAGGCGGAATCACTACGGCCCAGTGCTCAGTATTATTGGTGTGCCAATCTAACGCCTGCTGGTCGTCAACCTCAAATAAGGTGCTATTCGCCAGCCAGCTCTCGACTTGACCACGATCATCTTGATGAAAAGCCACGGCGACCT
>CAJJAU010000034.1 GCA_905182275.1 gamma proteobacterium HTCC2207 | reverse complement strand
GATAAGCCGAGCTCGCCAGCCACTTGGTGGCAGTTTATTGCCGGCGCTAGTTGGCAGCATCCTCAAGGGCCAGACAGTAACGTAGAGAGTAAGGGCGCCTTTCCTGTTGTCCATATCATTCATGCAGATGCTTTGGCCTATGCAAAGTGGTTAGGTCGACGTTTACCATCGGAGGAAGAATGGGAATATGCTTCCCGAGGGGGCTTAGAGGGCGCCTCTTTTTCGTGGGGCGAAGAGGATCCTAATGCGGGCGCATCCAAGGCCAATACTTGGCAGGGCCGCTTCCCTTACAATAATTTAAATGAAGATGGCTTTGTCGGTAGCTCTCCTGTGGGTTGTTTTGCAGCAAATGGATTAGGCTTGCATGATATGACCGGTAATGTATGGGAATGGACAGATACACCGTATGGCCCAGATCGCAAGCGCGATTATGGAGTGGATGGTTATGACCCCCAGCAGCCTGGCGTAATCGTTAAGACGCTGAAGGGCGGATCATTTTTATGCTCTGATAATTATTGTCAGCGGTTTAGGCCAGCAGCACGCCAAGCTCAGGACACTACATTGGCTTCGTCACATATTGGTTTTCGTACCGCCGCGGATAGTACCACTCACCAATAAATATAGGTGGCCACTAGTACGATGGCCGAACCAATACCTCCAAAGGTATAAATCAGAAATCGGTTCAACGCAGCATAAGAATAGTGTTCGGAGTCCGTTTTGACGTTGGCTAGCTCATCTACTGAGAAGCCGCTGGTTACTTCATGGGTTGCATCTGCTAGATAAGCTTTGGCATCCTCATACTGATGATCAAATACAGCCCATAAACCGACTGTAAATGCTCCGGTCACAAATCCTGAAAGAGAGTGAGAATGTTTGGATGAAACGTGGGCTAATATCCCTTGCTGTTCTAGCACCAAACTATCTAACTCGGCTTGGCGACTCGAATGGTATTGTTGTAATAGTTTCATGGTTAACTCAATTCTCAGATTGTTGATCAACAGTACCTATGATAAAAAGCAATTTCAAATACTTAGACACAAAACTGAGGGTGGTCATTCTGAGGTGTTGTTTTTATAAACACGCAGGTAAAAATGTATTGGAGTGATGAGTTGATCAAGTACGGCAAGCTGTTGTTGTTGCTCAGCAGTAGAGTGCCAGTAATAAGGAGTCATGGTCAGGAGATCAAAAATATCAGACCCTTTGACGGTCACTACTGATTTTATTTCGATCTGTTCTAGCAGGGTGAAGTTGGAGTGTTCATCGGTAATCTTAAAGTTTCCTTCATGCGGCTCGTGTTGCTCATAAATATGAGAGGTCAGACCGGTGAGATGCTCTTCTCCTGGGCCTACCATAATGAGAATGCCATCAACTTTAAGGACTCGAGCGGTCTCGTTAGGGCAGATGGGGGAAAAAATTGAGAGTACGGCATCAACACTATCTGCGAACAGCGGTATTTTATAAGCACTATCTACAACGAGTTGGGCACCTAACTTACGTTTCGCTGCTAATCGCACGCCTGCTTTGGAAATATCTAAACCTAGTAACTGCAGATTAGCGGAGTCATTTATTGCAGCATCATGCAACTGATTTAGGTAATAGCCTTCTCCACAACCAATGTCGAGCAAGGTTTGATTAAAACCAAACGGAGTTTGTTTTAAGCCTGAAATAATTCCGTCAGCAAGAGTCTGGTAATACCCACCGTTTAAAAAACGTTGGCGACTGCGCATCATTTGATCACTATCGCCAGGATTTTTACTGCGCTTGTTCTGAGCTAGGTGTAAATTTAGGTAGTTCTCGCGAGCGACATCGAAACTATGATTATCAACACATCGATAGACCTTTCCCCTAGCGTCGGTAGCCGTAAGCTGGCCATCGCAATTGGGACATTTGAGTGCGACGACCGAGCTTGTTGTGGGGTTTAAAATAAGCCCACCACCTCACCACTTGCATTGATATCAATATTGTTTGCCGCCGGTATGCGGGGAAGACCAGGCATTGTCATAATATCCCCGCAGACCACTACAATAAAGCCAGCGCCTGCGGAGAGGCGGACTTCACGGATTGCCATTACATGATTATCTGGGGCACCTTTTAGGTTAGGGTCGGTGGAGAAGCTGTACTGACTTTTGGCGATGCATACTGGAAAATGCCCATAGCCCGAGTCTTGCAGATTTTGAATTTGATCGCGAATTTTTTTGTCGGCAATAATGTCATCTGC
>CAJJAU010000033.1 GCA_905182275.1 gamma proteobacterium HTCC2207 | reverse complement strand
CTTTAACTCACCTTTCTCATGCATTTCAGTGACGATATCACAGCCACCAATAAGCTCTCCAGCAACCCATAGTTGCGGGAAAGTCGGCCAATTACCATAGGTAGGTAAGTTGCTGCGTATTTCTGGGTTAGAGAGAATATCTACATAGGCAAACCGATGACCGCAGCTCATTAATGATTGAACAGTTTTAGAAGAAAACCCGCACTGCGGTTGGTTGGGTGATCCTTTCATGTAAAGAAGCACGGCATTACTTTCTACCTGATCACGAATTGTTTCCATTATATCCATTGTAGCTTGCCTATAAGTTTGATGACCTTGAAGCGACAATTTTAAACCTTTTCAACCGGTGGTGACACCGTTATAAAAACTTTATTTTTGGTAAATCAACTCGCTCTGTGTATACCGAAAAAATTCTGGGAACTTGTCAATCTTGCCAGTCCCTTTAATCCACGCTATCATTTAACATGGTTTTTAAAGGGCAGCACTGCTGCCTTTTTTTGTTCATATGAAAAGTCCGAAAGGGAATGATGGCAGCATGACTTCAAAAGCGTTAATGAACACCTATGGCGACCGCGCGGCAACGCTTATCAAAGGAGAAGGCGCTTGGTTGTGGAATGACAAGGGTGATAAGTATTTAGATGCATTGTCTGGTATAGCCGTCTGTGGGTTAGGCCATTCTCACCCCGCTATTACTAAAGCGATCACTGAGCAGTTGAGCACTCTTACCCATTGCTCCAATTTTTTCACCATCCCTAATCAAGAAGTACTGGCAGAGAAGCTTTGTCATATCTCCGGTATGGATAAGGTTTTTTTTGGAAATTCTGGTGCTGAGGCAAACGAAGCGGCCATCAAAATGGCGCGGCTTTTTGGCCATCAACAAGGCATTTCACTACCGACTGTACTGGTTATGGAAAACGCCTTTCATGGTAGAACACTGGCTACACTGAGTGCCTCTGGCGGGCGCAGAGTCCAAGCGGGATTTGAACCTCTTGTCACAGGATTTGCTCGAGCCCCCTTCGATGACATTCCGGCGCTACAGAAAATCGCCGACAACAATCAAAATATTTGCGCTATTTTTGTCGAACCCATTCAAGGTGAGGGTGGGATAAGAATTGCCTCAACAGACTATCTACAGCAACTTAGAATTTTCTGTGATCAAAACAACTGGTTGTTGATGTTAGATGAAGTGCAAACCGGTAACGGCAGAACGGGCAAATATTTTTGCTTTCAACACAGTGGCATTGTCCCTGATGTTGTAACCACTTCAAAAGGGCTCGGTAATGGATTTCCTATTGGGGCCTGCCTAGCAGCGGGAAAAGCGGCTGAACTCATGCAACCTGGAAACCATGGTTCGACCTTTGGCGGAAACCCACTCGCCTGTGCCGCTGCTCTGGCAACAATTAATACTATTGAAGATCAAGGATTACTCAGCAGAGCTGCGGCGATAGGCGATAGGCTTATGGCTGGTCTTAAAGAAGGATTGTCGTCATCTTCGCATGTACTGCATATTCGTGGTCGTGGCTGCATGATTGGTATCGAGTTAAATAAGCCCTGTAAATCTTTATTTATGGCTGCCATGGAAAAAGGCTTAATTATTAATGTGACCGCAGACTCAGTGATTCGATTATTGCCCCCATTTGTTATGACCGATGACGAAGTAGATCAAGTGGTGGCTATACTGGTACCGCTGATTAAAGATTTTAAAAAGGACTAATATTTTATGGCAATTAGGCATTTTCTCACCCTGCGTGACCTTAGCCCCACCGAGTTGAATCAAGTGATCCATATGGCTATCGAAATGAAAGCGGCTAAACGAGAAGGCCGGCAGGATCCGATTTTTGCTGGCAAAGTACTGGGCATGATTTTCGAAAAGTCATCAACAAGAACTCGTGTGTCCTTTGAAGCGGGCATGGCGCAACTTGGTGGTGATGCTCTGTTCCTATCGCCCAATGATACACAGCTGGGGCGTGGCGAGCCGATTGAAGACTCAGCTCGAGTTATCTCCCGTATGGTTGATATTGTCATGATCCGCACCCATGGCCAGGAGATCATCGAGCGCTTCGCTGAATATTCTAATGTGCCAGTAATCAACGCACTGACTAATGAATTTCACCCCTGCCAGTTGCTGGCGGATGTGCAAACCTTTGTTGAACACCGTGGATCGATTCAGGGTAAAACTGTCGCTTGGATAGGTGACGGTAATAATATGTGTAACTCATGGATTAATGCAGCCATTCAGTTCGACTTTAACCTACACGTTGCCTGCCCTGATGGCTACGAACCGGATGCCAGTTTAGTAGCGGAAGCGGGTGATCGACTAATGATCACCAATGATCCTATTGTAGCCGCAAAGGGGGCACACCTGGTCACTACCGATGTGTTTGCCTCAATGGGTCAGGAGCAAGAACAGGAAGAGAGACTCGAGAAGTTTGCGGGCTTTCAAGTAAACCATCAACTGATGTCACACGCGGCAGATAACGCGCTATTTATGCACTGTCTCCCTGCTCACAGAGATGAAGAGGTGTCTGCAGCGCTATTGGAAGATAGCACTATTTCGGTAGTTTGGGATGAGGCTGAGAATCGTTTGCATGCGCAGAAGGCACTGATGGTATTTTTGTTACAGGCCAGCAGCTAGCTGGCTTGTATTAAGAGATTAAAATTTAGGACTCATTGTAAACCACACCGTCAATTTCATACTCAACATCACCACTAGGCGCCTTGACGACAACGACATCACCGATTTCCTTGCTGATTAAAGCTCGGGCAATGGGTGACTGATAGGAAATCTTACCGGACTTTACGTCCGCTTCATCATCACCAACGATTCGATAGGTTACCGTTTCATCAGTATCCATATTGATAATGGTTACCTTAGAACCAAAGATTACACGATCCCCTTGGGGTATCTTCGATATATCAATGATCTGCGCATTAGACAGTTTCCCTTCAATATCTTGAATGCGCCCCTCGGCAAAACTCTGTTGCTCACGCGCTGCGTGATACTCAGCGTTCTCTTTGAGATCGCCATGTTCGCGCGCTGTAGCAATCGATTCAACAATCCCTGGACGCACAACCTTAATTAAATGGGCAAGTTCTTTTCTTAGAGCAGCTTCACCCTCTGCTGTCATCGCATTTTTTTGCATTAAATAATCTCCCTATGCAACTGCTGCAAACTTCTCACTTCAATGTCACCACCAAAATTTAGCGCTTCACAAACGGCATTGCCACCCGCCATAGTGGTCGTATAGTAGACACGATGTTGCTCAGCGCTCGAGCGTATAGTGGATGAGTCAACAATAGCTTGACGACCTTCAGTGGAATTGATGATTAGATTGATCTTATCACTTTTGATCATATCGACAATATGCGGCCTGCCCTCTTTAACCTTATTAACCATTTGCACTTCAAAACCAGATGCCTCGATGACCAGTGCAGTTCCTCTGGTGGCAGCCAGTTTAAAGCCAAGCCCAACCAGCTTTTTAGCGAGTGCTGGCAGCTGATCTTTGTCACGTTCGCGAATGCTAACAAACACTGTCCCTTTGCTCGGAATTTTGTCACTAGCACCTAGTTCTGCTTTTCCGTAGGCTTCAGCAAAAGTCGACCCAACACCCATCACTTCTCCTGTGGACTTCATTTCAGGCCCAAGAATTGGATCTATACCGGGGAACTTATTGAATGGGAATACGGCCTCTTTGACACTAAAGTATGGCGGAATAATTTCTTTAGTAAATTTTTGCTGTTCGAGTGTCTGACCTACCATGCAACGTGCCGCTATTTTTGCAAGGGACACACCAATACACTTTGACACAAAAGGAATAGTTCGAGACGCACGTGGGTTTACTTCAATAACGTATATTTTACCGTCCTGCAGCGCCAACTGAACATTCATTAAGCCGCGCACACCAAGCTCACGAGCCATCTTTTTACAGACTTCCCTCATCTCATCTTGGATACTTTCACTGAGACTGTAGGGTGGCAGTGAGCAGGCTGAATCACCAGAGTGGATTCCCGCTTGCTCAATGTGTTGCATAATCGCACCAATCACAACCTGATCTCCGTCACTCACCGCATCAACATCCATCTCAATCGCATTAGGTAAAAAGAAATCAAGTAGTACAGGTGAATCATCGGATACCTGGACAGCGGTTTTCATATAATGACGAAGCTCGTCTTCCTTATAGACGATCTCCATGGCCCGTCCGCCTAAAACATAAGACGGCCGCACTACCAACGGGTAACCAATATCTTTAGCTAACTCAACAGCTTCATCAGCGCTTCGCGCCGTGGCATTGTGAGGTTGCAATAAACCCAGCTTTTCAATCATTTGCTGAAACCGTTCACGGTCCTCAGCACGATCAATGGCATCTGGCGTAGTGCCAATAATAGGCACGCCTTCTGCTTCCAAAGCACGCGCAAGTTTTAACGGTGTTTGACCACCAAACTGAACGATAACTCCTTTCGGTTTTTCAAGACGAACAATTTCTAGCACATCTTCTAAGGTCACCGGCTCAAAGAATAAACGATCGGATGTGTCATAGTCAGTGGATACTGTTTCTGGATTACAGTTGACCATAATGGTTTCATAACCATCTTCACGCATCGCCAACGCGGCGTGGACACAGCAATAATCAAACTCGATACCCTGTCCGATGCGGTTAGGACCGCCACCAAGGACTAGGATCTTGTCTTTATCACTGGGCTGGGCCTCACATTCCTCTTCATAGGTAGAGTACATGTAGGCCGTTTCAGTCGAAAACTCTGCTGCACAAGTATCTACTCGCTTATACACAGGGTGCATATCAAAACTGTAACGATGCTCGCGTACTTCAGTCTCGGAGCATCCTAAAATGTCGGCCAGACGGCGATCAGCAAATCCTTTACGCTTTAGGCTATAGAGCCATTTCTCATCAAGGTCGACTAGCGCTTTACCATTTAGACCATTCTCTTCAATGATCAAGTCCTCGATTTGCACCAAAAACCAAGGATCTATCTTAGTAATACCAAATATTTCATCGCAGCTCATACCGTGGCGAAAGGCGTCTGCGACGTACCAAATCCGATCAGGTCCCGCTTCGGCTAGTTGATTGTATAAAACAGCACCAAAATCATCATCACTAGTATCAACTTTGGGGTCGAAGCCGGCAACGCCAACCTCTAAACCTCGCAACGCTTTTTGTATGGACTCCTGGAAAGTCCGTCCAATAGCCATGACCTCACCCACAGATTTCATCTGCGTAGTTAACGCCTGATCTGCCTGGCTAAACTTTTCAAAGGCAAAGCGCGGTATTTTTGTTACCACATAATCTATGCTGGGCTCGAACGAGGCGGGGGTAGCCCCTCCGGTAATTTCGTTTTGCAGCTCATCTAGTGTGTATCCCACCGCTAACTTAGCCGCAATTCTTGCGATCGGAAAACCAGTTGCCTTGGAGGCTAATGCCGATGAGCGCGATACTCTCGGGTTCATCTCAATAACAATAAGCCGTCCATCTTCAGGATTCACCGCAAACTGAACATTTGAGCCACCTGTCTCAACGCCAATCTCACGGAGCACCTTGATGGAGGCATTACGCATAATTTGATATTCTTTATCAGTCAGCGTCTGAGCGGGGGCTACAGTGATGGAATCACCCGTGTGTATTCCCATTGGATCGAGATTTTCAATCGCACAAACAATAATACAATTGTCCTTACGGTCCCTAACAACCTCCATTTCGAACTCTTTCCAACCAATCAATGACTCGTCAATCAGTAGCTCATTGGTTGGTGAAAGATCCAAACCTCGGCGACAAATCGTTTCAAACTCTTCACGATTGTAGGCAATACCACCACCAGAACCACCCATAGTGAATGAGGGCCGGATAACGCAAGGAAAACCAAATTGATCAGCAACCTGCGTTGCTTCTTCCAGACTATGAGCAATTCCAGAATTAGGCGTATCGAGACCGATTGATTTCATTGCTTTGTCGAAACGTTCTCTATCTTCAGCCTTGTCAATGGCATCAGCATTGGCACCGATCATTTCAACAGAAAATTTATCAAGAACACCGTGCTTGGCTAGATCCAAGGCACAATTGAGCGCGGTTTGACCACCCATTGTTGGGAGTAAGGCGTCAGGCCGCTCTTTCTCAATGATCCTTGCTACGGTATTCCACTCAACAGGTTCAATATAGGTCGCATCGGCCATTGATGGATCAGTCATGATCGTGGCTGGATTGGAGTTAACCAAAATAACTCTGAAGCCTTCTTCTCTCAGCGCTTTACAGGCCTGAGCGCCAGAATAATCAAACTCACAGGCCTGACCAATAATAATCGGCCCGGCGCCGATGATGAGAATGCTTTTTATATCCGTTCTTTTTGGCATGTTTACTCCGCTAACGTCTGTCGGTTAGCTTCCATTAAATCTATAAAATGATCGAATAAAGGGGCGGCATCATGGGGACCAGGACTCGCCTCAGGGTGACCTTGAAAACTGAAAGCGGCTTTATCGGTTCTATGAATACCCTGCAATGAACCATCAAATAATGAGCGATGAGTGGCCACTAGAGTGTCGGGCAAACTGTCTTCATCAACAGCAAATCCATGGTTTTGACTGGTAATCATCACGACATTATTTTGAATATCTTCAACTGGATGATTAGCGCCATGATGTCCAAACTTCATTTTCATCGTTTTAGCCCCTGAGGCTAAAGCGAGTAACTGATGTCCTAGACAGATTCCAAAAACAGGAATTTGCGTTTCTAAAATCTCCTGTATCGCTGTAATTGCATAATCACAAGGCTCAGGATCTCCCGGTCCATTAGACAGAAAAATACCATCTGCTTGCATCGCTATCACTTCACTTGCAGGGGTCTGGGCTGGCACCACGACTAACTCGCAATCACGGTCAATCAGCATGCGTAAAATGTTTCGTTTGACCCCATAATCATAGGCAACCACCTTGTACTTGGCACTCCCGGCAACCTGAGTCTTATGGCCAGCACCCAAGGTCCAACTATGCTCCACCCAAGGATAGGGGGCGCTAGCGGTGACTTCTTTGGCCAAGTCCATACCTTTGAGACCGGCAAATTCTCTTGCCGCCGCTAATGCAGTTACTTCATCAATGTCCCCGGCCATAATACAGCCGCTTTGAGCACCTGTCTGACGAAGTATTCTAGTCAATTTCCGAGTATCAATATCGGCAATCCCGAGAACATTTTTGGTCTTGAGATAGCTGTCCAAACTTTGTTCGCTGCGGAAATTTGAGGCTAGAAGGGGTAAGTCTCTAATCACCAAACCCGCAGCCCAGATTGTTTCGGACTCTTCGTCTTCAGTATTAACCCCTACATTACCTATGTGAGGATAGGTTAGCGTGACAATTTGACGAGCGTAAGAGGGGTCAGTGAGAATTTCTTGATAACCAGTGAGGGCTGTATTGAAAACCACCTCACCAACAGAGAGTCCGTCTGCACCAATGGCAGTTCCTCTGAAAATTGTTCCGTCTGCAAGCGCAAGTACGGCTTCCCGGCGAGTCTGGGAATTCACACAACCTCCTAAATATTTGATATTCAATCTATTTAGTTCGTAATTAGTTGACCTAATTACCGCTAAATAAAAATAACTCTGAAATGGTAGGCAAATTTTTCTTGAGTTTGCAAAAAAACGAGATGAAACTAGTGGTCTCATCTCGCTTAAATAAAATACTCTATTTTCCTCTAACCTCTCAGAACGAGACCGCTTTTTAACGTTGCGGTGTTAGGAGAGAAGTATAGGGAAAAGGGTCTATATTGTCCATTACCGAAGATCAAATATTCACCAAAATATAACCGCTGGGCTTAACCGATTAAATTCGGTTATTTGAGGCCCAAAACATCTTGCATATCAAACATACCAGTCTCTCTATCTGCAAGCCATTTAGCGGCCCTCACTGCTCCTCTAGCAAACGCGGTTCTACTGGACGCCTTGTGGGTAATCTCCACTCGCTCTCCATCAGCGGCAAATAGAACAGTATGGTCGCCAACAATATCGCCAGCTCTGATCGAAGAAAAGCCAATAGACTTGGGGTTCCGCGCACTAGATTGATCTTCTCGCCCATAAACAGCAACCTCATCGAGATCACGACCCAACGCATTTGCCACTGACTTACCGAGGGACAACGCTGTACCTGATGGCGCATCAATTTTATGCTTATGATGAGACTCACTAATCTCAATATCTGCGTCATCGCCGAGCGCCAGCGCAGCAATTTCAGCTAATTTAAAGCAAAGATTGACGCCGGTTGCGAAATTTGACGCCATACAAACAGCCGTGTGATCACTGGTAGACTGAACAGTGGCAAGTTGACCTGCTGTTAAACCCGTGGTGCCAATAACCATTTTTTTGTTATGTTGCTGACAAACCAGCGCGTTATGTACTGTCGATTCGGGGACACTGAAATCAATAAGAGTATCAAAGGTACCAACCGCTTCAAGAACGGAGTCAACTACTAGGATATTATTGCGCCCTAAGCCTGCCAACTCGCCTGAATCAGCACCTATATGCTTGCTGGCCGAGTGCTCTATAGCCGCAGTTAGCTGTACACCTTCGGTAGTGGAAAGTGCCTCAACTAGCGCTCTACCCATGCGGCCACCGGCTCCAGTAATCGCTATATTATGCACCACGTATCTCCTCGTCATATCTAACGCCTAGTGTTCCTGGCGCGGCGTTTTACTTTACACTCAACTAGTGAGGTTATCGAAAAATTTCTTCACCCCGTCAAACCAATTATTACTACGCGGCGAATGCTTGCTTGCGCCCGCTAAACTTTGATCAAAGCCTTCCAACAAAGCACGCTGTTCTGCACTTAAATTAACCGGCGTCTCAACCACAACTCTACACAACAAATCGCCCTGGGCACCACCGCGTACTGGAGCCACCCCTTTACCGCGTAAGCGGAATAGTTTACCACTTTGAGTTTCTGCAGGGATCTTCAACTTAACTTTACCAGACAAGGTGGGAACCTCGAGGTCTCCGCCCAGTGCCGCCTGCGAAAAACTAATGGGCACTTCACAGTGTAAATTACTGCCATCCCGGACAAAAATATCATGCTCTCGTACATGCATTTCCACATAAAGATCGCCAGCAGGACCTCCCTGCGGGCCAGCCTCACCTTTTCCTGACAAACGAATTCTATCCCCAGTATCAACACCGGCAGGAATCTTAACGGAAAGTGTTTTACGCTCTTCTTTAACGCCCTGACCATGGCATGTACCGCAGGGGTTCGAGATCTTCTTGCCGCTACCACGACAGGTTGGGCACGCTTGCTGAACAGAGAAAAAACCCTGAGACATTCTCACCTGGCCTACTCCGCCGCAAGTATCACAGGTCACAGGGGATGTACCTTTTCGCGCCCCTGAGCCACCACACGGATCGCAATGGGTCATCGTTGGCACTTCAATTTGGACAGTCTTGCCTTTTACTGCATGCTCTAAATCTAGCTGCAAATCATAACGCAAATCTGAGCCTCTGGCTGGGCCACTGCGACCACGGCCTCCTCCGCCGCCAAAGATATCACCAAAAACATCGCCAAAAACATCACTAAACCCAGCGCCACCCTGACCACCACCATTTTGATCTAAACCGGCATGTCCGAAGCGATCATAGGTAGATTTTTTTTCCACATCACTTAATATTTCATAAGCCTCTTGGGCTTCTTTGAATTTTTCGTCAGCATTTTTATCATCTGGATTTCGATCCGGATGAAACTTCATCGCTATGCGACGAAAGGCTTTCTTTATCTCTGGAGCAGCGGCACTGCTGTCTACTCCAAGTACTTCGTAATAATCCCGCTTTGCCATACTTCGTTTACTTCCCAACCATTATCAGTAAATTTTTATCACTACTAACTACTAATAGAGCCTTAAATAAAGAGGCGCGAAAGTCATTTTGAGATGTCTCTCAAAATTCACTTCGCGCCTAAACATATCAACCAATGAATCTACTCAAACAAAGATTACTTAGTATCTTCTTTAACATCCTCGTCTTTAACTTCTTCGAACTCAGCGTCCATAGCTTCATCGCCAGGCGCTTGTTCGCCTGCAGGTTGCTCACCCGCTTCTGCCTGTTCAGCATAGAGCTTTTGAGCTAATCCAGCGGAGGCTTCGGAGAGCACTTTAGCGGCTTCATCTATTGCCGCTTTATTATCACCCTGAACCGCTTCCTCTACTTGCTTAACACCTGCTTCAATCGCGGCTTTTTCTTCGTCAGTCGCTTTATCACCGGCCTCTTCCAATGTTTTCTTAGCCGCATGCGCCAAACCATCCGCAGTGTTGCGCGCCTGAACAAGCTCTTCAAACTTTTTGTCTTCCGCGGCATTGGCTTCAGCATCTTTGACCATTGCATCGATTTCTTCGTCAGACAGTCCTGATGAAGCTTTGATGATAATTGACTGCTCTTTACCGGTCGCCTTATCTTTAGCGCCAACATTTAAAATACCGTTAGCATCAATATCAAAGGTCACTTCAATCTGCGGCATGCCTCTTGGCGCCGGCGGAATATCAGACAAGTCAAAACGACCCAAAGATTTATTTTGAGTAGCCTGTTTGCGCTCGCCCTGCACTACATGAATGGTCACAGCAGATTGATTGTCATCGGCAGTAGAGAAAATTTGCGATTTCTTAGTTGGGATAGTGGTATTTTTTTCAATTACCGGTGTTGCCACCCCACCCATGGTCTCAATACCTAAACTCAAGGGAGTAACATCCAATAACAACACATCGGTAACATCACCAGAAAGGACAGCACCCTGAAGACCAGCACCAACGGCGACAGCTTCATCTGGATTGACATCCTTACGCGGCTCTTTACCAAAGAACGCAGTAACCTTATCTTGAACCATCGGCATACGTGTTTGACCACCCACCAAGATGATTTCATCGATCTCTGAGGTAGACTTGCCAGCATCTTTCAACGCTATTTTTAGAGGCTCTAAAGAACGCTCAACCAAATCTTCTACTAGGGACTCAAGTTTTGCTCGAGTCAGCTTTACCACTAGGTGTTTGGGGCCTGTAGCATCAGCAGTGATATAAGGCAGATTAACCTCTGTTTGCTGGCTAGATGACAATTCAATTTTTGACTTCTCAGCGGCTTCTTTAAGACGCTGCATGGCCAGCGGATCACTGTGTAAATCAATCCCACTGTCCTGCTTGAATTCTGCTGATAAATACTCAATTAAGCGCATATCAAAGTCTTCACCGCCCAGGAACGTATCACCATTGGTGGCCAATACTTCAAACTGCTTTTCACCATCGACATCGGCTATTTCAATCACTGAAATATCGAAGGTTCCACCACCAAGATCATAGACTGCAACCACACTATCGCCAGGCGTCTTGTCGATTCCATAAGCCAGTGCAGCTGCAGTTGGCTCATTAATAATCCGCTTCACATCTAGACCCGCAATTCGGCCTGCATCTTTCGTTGCCTGACGCTGGGAGTCATTAAAGTAAGCTGGAACGGTAATTACCGCTTCAGTAACGGCTTCACCAAGGTAGTCCTCAGCAGTTTTCTTCATTTTCTTTAAGATCTCAGCGGAAATTTGCGGTGCCGCTTTACTATCGCCTTTAATCTCAACCCAAGCATCGCCGTTGTCTGCTTTGACGATCTTATAAGGAACCATTTTGATATCTTTTTGTACCACATCGTCTTCAAAACGACGGCCAATCAGACGCTTTACAGCATATACTGTATT
Organism: gamma proteobacterium HTCC2207; assembly: GCA_905182275.1. Taxonomy (GTDB): domain Bacteria; phylum Pseudomonadota; class Gammaproteobacteria; order Pseudomonadales; family Porticoccaceae; genus HTCC2207. The sequence continues at coordinate 15,589 of CAJJAU010000033.1, read as the reverse complement.
TTCAGGGTTGGTTACAGCTTGTCGTTTCGCCGACTGACCCACTAAAATCTCGCCGTCATCAGCATAGGCGACCACTGAAGGGGTGGTTCTCGCACCCTCTGCATTTTCAATTACCTTGGGCTTATCGCCTTCGAGTACAGATACACATGAGTTGGTCGTACCCAAATCAATTCCGATAATCTTTCCCATCTCTTCACTCTCCGTTACTTGTCTTGAAACCCATAAGAGGGCTTATTAAAAAAATTTACTTAACCCTTATATGGGTGTGGGTTTAAAAACTTCAAGGGCATTTGATTTCAAATTACCCTTTTTAATCAACCCCCTTTCGACACAACCACCATTGCAGGCCTCACCAGCCGACCATTTAAGGTATAGCCTTTCTGAAACACATCCATCACTGTATTTGGCTCCAAATCAGGATTGGGGACCATACTCACCGCCTGATGTAAATCAGCATCAAATGGCTGACCTGCAGGGTCCACCGCTTCAATTTTAAACCGCGCAAGAACATCAACGAACGTCTTTAAAGTGAGCTCGAGGCCTGTATTTACAGCTTTTTGCGCTTCATCAGCGGCATCAATGGTGCTTAGTGCGCGCTCCAAATTATCCACCACTGGTAGCAGATCGGCTGTAAATTTATCCAAAGCATACTTATGAGCATTCTCGACATCACGTTCAGCGCGACGGCGAACATTCTGCATTTCCGCCTGTATTCTGAGTACCTGATCATTAGCCTTGCTAACCTGCTCCTGCAATTCCTCTGTCTCAGATAATTGATCTTCCGCTAAAAGCTCTTCAACGATCTCTGCATCAAGGCTTGCGGCTTTTTCAGCAAGCAACTCCTCAGTTGCATCCAACGTCTTTTCTTCACTCTTATTTACTTCTTCGTGCATACTATTTTCCTCAAACTCTGTTTAGCTAATACGCTAATTGCCAAGATTATTGATTCGGTGGTTAGTAACCTTTACCCTAGGGCTAAATATGGGGACAAACTCCTGAGTTTCAAGCGATGGCATCAGTAAAATATGCATGACATCACTTTTTGTTAATCGGCTGGTAAAAAAATTGCTTCTTTCGATCAATATTAATAATTACACCCTCGTTGAATCTCTCGAAATAGAATTCGAAAAAGGGACCACAGCCATCACCGGCGAAACTGGCGCTGGAAAGTCGTTGGTTCTGGACGCGCTGGGCATGGCGCTGGGTGATCGCGCAGATACTGACACCATTCGCCACGGTAAGGCTCGCGCTGAAATTACCGCTACTTTTGATGTCAGCAATATTGAAGATGCCAAAAAGTGGTTATATGACAACGACTGCAATAGCGATGAAAACTGCATACTACGAAGAATATATACCACTGAGGGTCGTTCAAAGGGCTATATTAACGGCCAACCCAGCACCATGTCTCAACTGCAAGAATTAGGCGAAATGCTCACTGACATCCACAGTCAACATGAGCATCAGTCGCTGCTTAGAAAAGATACTCATAGGCGTCTTTTAGATGAATATGCAAAGGCTGAAGAATTAGCTAAGCAGGTCACTAGCCACTACATCCTTTGGTATAAGACTAATAATGACCTCGGCGATCTTCTCAAACGCTCTGATGAACTAGATGCTCGAAAAGAGCTACTCAGCTTTCAAGTCACAGAGATGCAACAGCTGAATCTAACCTCGGAGCATGTAGAGCAATTGGAGTTAGAGCAAAAAACTCTTGCCAATGCCGAACAAATCGTTCAGGACAGCCACAGTTTACTGGCTATTTGTGAGCAGGCTGAAGGGTTTAACCTGCGTGATGGTCTCAACCGAGCCCTATCTATTTTGGCTACCATAGAGTACAAGCCGGCAGCCCTGAAAACCACGGAAGAGCTTCTGCAAGGTGGCTTGATCCAAGTGGAGGAAGCGATCGCTGAGATTGGACAACATATCGATAAGTTTGAAGTCGATCCTCAACGACTTCAGATCATTGAAGATGAGTTATCGGTGATTTTTCAGTTAGCGCGCAAGCATCGGGTATCGCAACAGCTGCTGGAAGCGACCCAAGTCAGCTTGGAGTCTGAGCTAAAAAGTCTTCTCGGTGGCAGTGAAAACGTCGAAGCTCTGCAACAAAAGCTGGCCGATCTGGCTGAAAATTATACGGTCTCCGCCAAGAAATTGTCCGCCAAACGAACACTCGCTGCAAAAACCATGGCCGCTGAAATTAACCAACAACTGCAAGCCTTATCGATGGAAGGTGCGGAGTTACTGATACAGCTTTCTCCCAACCTAAACGATGAATATCGATCTACTGGTCTTGAGGACATCGAGTTTTTACTCGCAACAAATCCTGGGCAACCGCATAAAATGTTGTCGAAAATTGCCTCTGGGGGGGAACTATCACGGATCAGCTTGGCCATTCAGGTAGTTGCGGCGGGTCATTCCAACATCCCCACACTGGTCTTTGATGAGGTCGATGTCGGCATTGGCGGCAGTATTGCAGATGTGGTTGGCACACTGCTTAAACAGCTAGGCAATCGTGGTCAGGTTATCAGCGTGACCCACCAACCTCAGGTAGCGGCGCATGCCCATCACCATTACTTAGCCAGTAAGACTGTTGAGGGTAATAATACAGAGTCTTTAATGTCACCACTTACCCAGAAACAGCGTGTAGATGAACTTGCGCGCATGTTGGCCGGTGCAAAGGTAACCGAACAGACACTCTCTCATGCCGCAGAGTTACTCAGCCTGGCATCAGCGTAATTTAGTCAGTCTCTAATATTTAGTAATTTTTAGGTAAAAAAAACCCCGGTTGATAACCGGGGTTTTTTATTAGTCTACAGCTATTGAGCTATGCTTCAGGCTCTGACTCTGGAGCAGCCTCTGCAGCTGGTTCTGGCGCTTTTTCAGGCACAGTACCTTCTTCAATCTGAGCTTCTTTGATCGACAGTTTAACGCGACCACGATTGTCAATCTCAGTAACCTTAACTCTAACATCCTGACCTTCGGTCAAGTAGTCAGTCACTTTGGCAACACGCTCTTGAGCGATCTGAGAGATATGTACCAGCCCATCTGTACCTGGCATAAAGTTAACAAAGGCACCGAAGTCTACGATACGAACAACTTTACCGTCGTAGATAGTACCTGGCTCTGGGTCAGCAACGATGGCTCTAATAGCATCCATTGCAGCATTAAGACCTTCAGTATCTTCTGAGTAAATCTTTACTGCGCCATCATCATTAATATCGATGGTTGAGTTATGCTCTTCACAAAGGCCGCGAATAGTTGCACCGCCCTTACCAATAACATCACGGATCTTATCTGAATCAATTTGCATAATACCCATACGCGGAGCGGTATCAGCAACTTCATCACGGCCACTGGCAAGTACCTTGTTCATTTCATCCAGAATATATAACCGAGCATCCATGGCTTGCTCTAATGCAATCTCCATGATTTCTTCAGTGATTCCTTCAATTTTAATGTCCATTTGCAGGGCAGTAATTCCTGCCGCTGTTCCGGCGACTTTAAAGTCCATATCACCAAGATGATCTTCATCACCCAAGATATCAGTCAAAACAGCAAAGCCTTCATCTTCTTTGACCAGACCCATAGCAATACCAGCAACCGGCGCTTTCAATGGTACACCAGCATCCATTAATGCCAAGCTTGAACCACACACCGACGCCATAGAGCTAGAGCCATTAGATTCAGTAATCTCAGATACCACTCGCATGGCATAAGGAAACTCTTCTGGATTGGGCAGTACCGCGTTAATACCGCGGCGAGCTAAACGTCCATGACCTACTTCACGTCGGCTAGTGAAGCCAATACGGCCACATTCCCCTACTGAGTATGGAGGGAAGTTGTAGTGCAACATGAACGGATCATCACGGCGACCCTCTAGAGCATCAATCATTTGAGCATCGCGAGTAGAGCCCAAGGTGGCTGCAACGATCGCCTGAGTCTCACCGCGAGTGAACAATGCAGAACCATGTACCTTAGGAAGAATACCCACTTCAACATTAATGCCACGAACAGTTTTAGTGTCGCGACCGTCAATTCGCGGCTCACCACGAATAATTCTGCCACGCACAACTTTCTTTTCAAGCTTCTTAAACGCATCTTTAATGTCGTCTACCGACGCGCCATCATCAGAGGCTAATTCCGCATAAGCGCGATCACGCAGTGCGTTCACACTGACTACTCGCTCTTGCTTATCAACAACCTGGTAAGCCGCATCAACCTCAGCGCCTACTAAACTGTTCAAAGCATCTTTAAGCTCAGCATTTTCAACTTCACCCTGCCAATCCCAACGAGGCTTTCCAGCTTCATCGGCAAGTTGTTGGATCACAGTGATAACTGCTTGCATTTCTTGATGAGCAAAAAGAACACCGCCTAACATGATGTCTTCTGACAATTCACTGGCCTCAGACTCAACCATAAGAACCGCATCTTTAGTACCGGCTACAATCATATCTAGTGACGATCCTGCCAGCTCACTATAAGTTGGGTTTAAAAGGTAACCTGACTCTTCGGTATAACCAACCCGAGCACCACCGATAGGCCCATTGAAGGGAATACCAGAGATTGAAAGAGCAGCCGATGTTCCGATCATTGCAGCAATATCTGGGTCGATATTTTTCTCGGCTGACATAACAGTACAGACAACCTGAACTTCGTTTTTAAAGCCATTTGGGAAAAGAGGACGAATAGGACGATCAATCAATCGTGAGGTTAGAGTCTCTTTCTCATTCGGACGGCCTTCACGCTTGAAAAAACCACCGGGGATTTTACCCGCCGCGTAAGCTTTCTCAACGTAATGCACGCCCAGAGGGAAAAAATCCATTCCTGGTTTAGCTTCTCTTGCGCCAACTACAGTACAAAGTACTGATGTATTATCAATTGAACATAAAACAGCACCCGTTGCCTGTCTGGCAATGCGGCCTGTTTCTAACGTAACGGTATGATTACCGTATTGAAACTTCTTAATTATAGGATTCATGATTTTACCTTTGTTATTTACCTTGTAGCGTCTTGTTTAGATTCTGCTTGTGCGCTGCTCGGGTTACTTATAGCTACTCAAAAGAATAGTCATAAGTAACTCGATCAGCATAGATACAGGCATCGTATGAAGACAATTAAATTAGGTGCTCACTAATAACAGTACGGCTCCTAAAAAGGAGCCGTACCATGAACACTTATCGACGTAAACCAAGCTTCTTAATCAAATGACTGTAGCGTTCGACGTTCTTACCCTTCAAATAATCGAGTAATTTACGACGCTGATTAACCATTCGAATAAGACCGCGACGTGAATGGTGATCTTTTTTGTGATCGCCAAAGTGGCCTTGTAGCTTGTTAATGTTTACGGTTAGCAATGCAACCTGCACTTCAGGCGATCCTGTGTCATTTTCACAGGTAGCGTGCTCAGCGACGATTGCGGCTTTTTCTTCTGCATTTAGTGCCATGATGATTCACTCCAATATGCGAGTTAAAAAAATTCAGGCTTGCCCGCGCATATTTACAGACAACCCAACTTAAGAGTTGATACTCAGGTATCAACATTTATCGATGGCCATAAAATCAACCATCTGAATATCGTTTTTTACTGCGAGAGTGTCGCGGTACAGAACGCTCTAAGCGTCTTCGACTACTAATCTTTTTGGTGCCACTTGACCCTCTTCGGTAACTTCACCGACACCCAAAAAATCTCCGCCCTCGCGAAAGACGCGCACTATATCCCCTTCTTGCCCATTACGAAAGGCTTGATTTGACATAACTGGTTGTCCCAATTGAAAATATCCGGCCACTACCGCGGACAATTCAACCGCCATTCGGTCTGCCACCGCAATATCCATAGGCTTGAGGAGCACATCAAGATCAGTCGGTTCAACTGTTTCTCGCCGCTTTTGCAGCTCCTCAAGCGTGATAGTCTCAGTATCCATGAAAGGCCCAGCAATGTTGCGATGCAATGCACTGACATGAGCCCCACAGCCAATCGCATTTCCCAAGTCTTCAGCCAAACTGCGGACATAAGTACCTTTACTGACATGGACTTCCACGTCCAACTCCGCCTTTGGTCCTGGGCGAAAATCTAAAATATTATACTTAAATACTGTCACAGGACGAGGTTCTCGCTCAATCTCAATACCTTGACGTGCTAGCTTATAGAGCGGCTGACCATTGTGCTTTAAAGCAGAGTACATGGATGGAATCTGCAGAATGTCACCTCTGAACGCCTCAATGGCAAGTTCAATCTGCTGCTCTGTGATAGCTGAGGCATCTTGCTCTTCACGTATAGCTCCGTCACAGTCGCCTGTCTCGGTACGCACGCCTAGAGTAAAAGTACTAAGATAGTGCTTATCTGACTCCAATAGGAACTGGCTGAATTTAGTGGCCTCACCCAAACAAATTGGCAAAACGCCAGTAGCCAAAGGATCTAAGCTACCCGTGTGTCCAGCTTTATTGGCATCAAAGAGATTTTTAACTCGCTGTAACGCTTGGTTAGATGACAATCCCATTGGTTTGTTGAGCAGAAAAATACCGTTTACTGAACGACCGCGATTACGCCTACGAGCCAATGCTAATGACCTTCGTTGCCCGCAGGCTGATCATTTTCGTCTTGATCGGAATCCTGCTGCGTTGACATTGCATAATCAATAAGGGCTGAAAGATGTTGACCTCGACGACCACTTTCATCGAACAAAAAAGTTAACCGTGGCGTAATGCGTAATTTGATACTCGACGCTAACAGCTTACGCAGGTATCCAGACGCACCATTTAAAGCCGCCATTGCCTGATCAATTTCATCCTGTGTGCGATCACCTACAAATGTCACATGGATCTTTGCGTAGGCAAGGTCCCTGCTCACATCAACATCAGTGACACTAACCATACCGACTCTCGGATCACGCACACCGTCGCGAATCAGTACTGCCAACTCTTGTTGGACAGCATCTGAAACACGCTCTGCTCGGGTAAATTCTCTTGGCATATAAGTCTTTGGTTACACCTAATTATGGATTAGCTCTATAAATAGAACCCATCAAAGTGAACGCTTTACCTCAGTAACATCATAGACTTCGATGAGATCGCCAGCCTTGACGTCATTATAATCTTTAACCCCAATACCACATTCCATGCCGTTGCGCACTTCACTGGCTTCGTCTTTAAATCGACGTAAAGATTCTAATTCACCTTGATAAATAACCACATCATCCCTCAGGACACGAATAGGCTTGCTACGTTGAACGGAACCTTCGATCACCATACATCCAGCAATCGCACCAAACTTTGGTGAACGGAACACATCGCGCACTTCAGCAATACCCACTATTTCTTCGCGAGTTTCTGGTGCTAACATGCCAGACAGAGCCGACTTAACTTCATCGAGTAGATTATAGATGATGCTGTAATAACGAATTTCGACACTTTCTTTTTCGGCTAACGCCTTAGCAGAACCACCCGCTCGAACATTGAAGCCCAAAATGATGGCTCCCGTGGTCAGAGCTAAGTTAATATCAGATTCGGTAATACCACCGACTCCTGAGGCGACAATATCCACCGCGACTTCGTCCGTAGCAAAATCATGCAACGAACTGTTAATCGCTTCCAGCGAACCCCTTACGTCAGTTTTAACAATTAAGTTGAGCTTACTGACCTGTGCGCTACCCATATCAGAAAACATATTCTCCAACTTGGCGGCTTGCTGGCGAGACATTCTCTCGTGGCGAGATTTTGTCACGCGCAAATCAACAATTTCTTTAGCCTTGCGCTCATCTGCAACAATAAAAAATTCGTCGCCTGCGTTGGGAACTTCGTCCAATCCCAAAATCTCAACCGGAATAGACGGCCCAGCCTCAGTGATCGGCTTTTGCATCTCATTAGTCATTGCGCGAATCTTACCAACGCTTTCGCCAGCCAGCATGAAGTCGCCTTTGCGCAGAGTACCTTGCTGGACAAGAGCAGTGGCAACAACGCCTCGCCCTTTATCAATTCTAGCTTCAACAATGACACCTCGAGCAGGCACGTCAACAGGTGCCTTTAATTCGAGCAGCTCTGCTTGCAGTAACACTGCCTCAAGTAATTCTTCAATACCATCACCAGTCTCTGCCGATACCTTCATAAACTGAGTGTCGCCACCCCATTCCTCTGGGATTACATCTTTTGCGCCCAGCTCACTGGTTACTCTCTCTGGATCTGCACCTTCTTTGTCCATCTTATTGATGGCAACAACCAGCGGAACACCCGCCGCCTTAGCATGCTGAATAGCCTCTTCAGTCTGAGGCATTACGCCGTCATCGGCGGCAACCACCAAGATAACCACATCAGTGGCCTGCGCTCCACGTGCACGCATAGCAGTAAAGGCTGCGTGCCCCGGTGTATCTAAAAATGTCACCATGCCTTTGGGTGTATTCACATGATAAGCACCAATGTGCTGTGTAATACCACCCGCTTCTCCCGAAGCAACATGAGTTTTCTTGATTCGATCAAGCAGTGAGGTCTTGCCGTGATCGACATGGCCCATAACTGTAACGATCGGGGCGCGAGCCTCTCCATCATTAACACTTTCAATATCTTCGAACTGTCTGGCTAATTGGTCTTCAACCGTATTCGCAACAGCGGCCACCGGTTGATGTCCGAGCTCTTCAACCACCAAAAAAGCAGTTTCTTGATCGATAACCTGATTAACATTGGCCATCACACCTAGCTTCATTAAGCATTTAATCACTACACCGGACTTCAGTGCCATCTTGCCAGCTAGATCACCCACAGTTAACTCTTCAGGTATAGCAACCTCAAAGGTTTTCTTCTCAACCGGTCGCTTAAAGGTGTGCTTATTATCCATCTTAAGCGCTTTACGAGAGGCTTTAAGACGGTTTTTACCAAACCTATCATCGCCATCATCGAGCTGCAATCGAGGTTTTTTCTTTCCGGCCTTACCTAGCGGTTTCTTGGCTTTTCTGGCCAGCTTATCTTCATCATCATTGGGCTTATCATGCCTACGGGCTTTATCTTGAACCGGCTCGGTAGCCACAATAGGCGCTTGTTTTGTAGTCTTTCCAGCTTTCTTAGCTTCTTCACTGGCCAGCACAGAGGCCGCTTCAGACGCCTTTCGAGCTTCTTCATCAAGCTTTTCTTGGGCTTTTTGCGCAACTGCTTGGCGGACTTCTTCTTCGGCTTTACGACGATTTGAAATCGCGGCAATCCGCTGCTCTTCAACGTTATCGGTGCCTGAACTTCTTCTCGCGACAGGAGCTGCCGCTTCAGGGGTGGGCTCTTCCGCCAAGACCGCTTCCGCCGCTGCTTCAAGCGCCGCTTGCGCTTCTAACTCAGCTTGCTGTTGAGCCGCTAACTCAGCTTCTTCGCGCGCTTTGGTTTCAGCCTCAAGATCAACCTGAGTTTGCAACTCTTCGTCACTACGCTTGATGTAGGTTCGTTTCTTGCGAACTTCGATATTGACGGTCTTACGATTTCCGGACCGTAAGGTACTTACAGTCTTGCGCCTAAGGGTAATTTTCTTGGGCTCACCGGAGTTTTCGCCATGCAGGCCTTTAAGGTAGCCAAGCAGAGTCTGCTTTTCATCATCAGAGACCGTGGCCTCGGCCGAATCATGGGAGAGGCCTGCCTCTTTCATTTGCATTAGCAAACGATCGACAGATGCCCCCACGGTTGTTGCTAATTCAGTTACTGTAACTTCAGCCATCGGTTATCCTCTATTACAACCCGATTAATTATTCGCCTTATTCTTCTGCGAACCAAGGTGCACGTGCAGTCATTATTAATGTTGCCGCTTTTTCTTCGTCCATACCTTCTATGTCCATCAGATCATCAACGGCCTGTTCGGCCAGATCTTCCATAGTAATGATACTTTTTGCGGTCAATTTGTAGGCCAAGGACTTGTCCATCCCTTCCATTGTTAGCAGGTCTTCAGCAGGCTCAACATTAGTAAGCTGCTCTTCACTCGCCAGTGCGCGGGTCAGCAACGCATCCTTTGCACGCGCACGCAATTCTTCTGCAATGTCTTCGTCAAAGCCTTCAATGGCACTCATCTCTTCTAAAGGCACATAAGCAACCTCTTCAAGACTAGTAAAGCCTTCTTCGACCAATACCACAGCGACATCTTCGTCAACATCGAGCGCTTCCATCAAACTTTCAACATAGTTAGATGATTCAGCTTCTTGTTTTTCCAGAGCATCTTCAGTCGTCATTACATTGATTGTCCAGCCGGTTAGCTCAGAGGCAAGGCGCACATTTTGTCCGCCCTTACCAATTGCTTGCGCTAGATTGTCAGCATTAACCGCAACATCCATCGAATGTGAGTCTTCATCTACAATTAAGGACTCAACTTCAGCAGGTGCCATAGCATTGATGACCAACTGGGCTGGATTATCATCCCAAAGGATGATGTCAACACGCTCATCATCTAAATCGTTTGAAACTGCTTGAACTCGAGCACCACGCATACCTACACAGGCGCCTACTGGATCAATACGAGCATCTTTACTTTTCACAGCAATTTTAGCGCGCTGGCCTGGGTCTCTTGCAGCACCCTTAATCTCAATAATACCCTCAGATATCTCTGGAACTTCAATCATAAATAACTGAACTAACATATCAGGGGTTGCTCGTGAGACTAACAACTGTGGCCCTCGAGTTTCTTCTCTAATACCCAGTAAAATCACACGGGTACGATCATTGATACGGAAGATCTCTCTACCTACCAGCTCTTCGCGGGGTAACATTCCTTCAGCATTGTCACCAAAATCCACCACAATGTGGTCTCTCGTTACCTTCTTAACCGTGCCGTTCAATAACTCACCAACGCGATTCTTAAATCGATTAATAATAATTTCTCGCTCAGCGTCTTTAACGCGCTGTACGATCACTTGCTTAGCAGTTTGCGCAGCAATTCGGCCAAAGGCGATATTATCAATAGTCTCTTCAAAGGTATCACCGACCTTTAAAGTTGGATCTTTCTCGATCGCCTCTTCGGTGGTGAACTGAGTACCCAGTTCAGCCATGACATCATCGGCAACCACGTCCCACCAACGGAAAGACTGGTAATCCCCAGTCTCTCTGTCGATTACAACACGAATGTTGGCACCTTCTTCGTAGCGCTTTTTAGTCGCCGTTGCCAGCGCCTGTTCAATTGCCTCGAAAATTATACCTTGGCCCACACCCTTTTCGTTGGATACGGCCTCTGCCACCATTAAAATTTCTTTACTCATTGATTAAACTCCACATGCCTCAAAAGCGAGGAACCACGTTAGCCTTTTCTATACCCTCAACCGGAAACAGAAATTCATGATCTGCTGCCACCAAAATTATTTCATCACCGTCAACACCCGTTAAACGGCCCTTAAAATTGCGTCGACCCTCATAGGGAAATCGCAATCTAAGTGAAATATCTTCTCCAATATACTTCTCATAATGCCCAAGCTCATAAAGCGGACGGTCCATTCCTGGCGAAGAAACTTCCAAAATGTACTCGCCGTTGATAACACCTTCCACATCAAGAATGCTGCTAGCCTGACGACTCACGCGTTCACAGTCCTCAATGCCGATCAAGTCATTATCTCTATCGATAAAAACTCTCAGCAGCTTAGTCTTAGCACCTGACTGCAGGTCAATACCCCACAGCTCACACCCCAAAGCCTCAACAACCGGCTGGAGTAACTGCCTGATCTTGCTATCGGCTACAGCCATGGAATTCTCCTAACCAACAAAAAATGGGCCGTGGCCCATTTTTTAACTTCTAAAGAAAAGCCCCAATATGGGGCTCCTCGACTTGCGCCGGACCCGACGCGAATGTTCATATAGAAGACTTCATCCTTGAGAAGCGATACTTTCTTCTACTTAGTAATGCAAGCATAGACAATAACCAATGAATGCACACTACTTTTTGGTGTCAATTTATTAAAATTGGTAGCGGGAGCTGGATTTGAACCAACGACCTTCGGGTTATGAGCCCGACGAGCTACCAGACTGCTCCATCCCGCACCGACACCGTGGCCCCATGATTATCAGGCCAGCCTCTTTTTGAGGAGGTGCATTATAGGTACGCTCTGCGAGGAGGTCAACAACGCATTGTTAATGTCGGTGCTTTTTATCTAATTAAATTTTTTGTGGCTAATTATCCGTCAAACTCGAGTAATTATTTGCGATTCTCGACAATTAATTCGTAGGCTGCCTGAATCTCTTGGGTCTTTTCAGTGGCTAAATTAACCATATCCTCTGGCATGCCTTGTCCGATCAATTTGTCTGGATGATTTTGACTAACCAACTTTCGGTAAGCTCTTTTAATCTGACTGTCAGAGTCTTCAGAACTGACGCCCAATGCACGGTAGGCATCTGCCAACTGATCTTTTGATGGTCTGCCTGAGCCTGCATGTGAGCCTCTAAACTGCGACTGAGCCTTGATCATCTGAATGAATTGCTCAAATAAGGCCGCGCTAAAGCCAAGGTGTCGAGCAATCTTGGCCAGTACATCTTGCTCTGACTGATCTAGTTCACCATCCGCCATGGCCAGTGCGATCAAGTAATTAAGTAACTGCTGCTTGAGATTGTTATACCTGCCACAGACGCGCATGAAGTCTTGCATAGTCTCATCAATTGAGAACTCAGGCTTGGCACCACCTTTAAATAACTCAATAGCTTGCTTTCGAGTCGCAGAATCTAGACTCATCTTGTCCATTAACGCTTCGGCTTGAGCTATCTCATCACTGGAAACGCGACCATCCGCTTTAGCTACATGCCCCAGTAAACTAAATACCGTATGGAAAAAGGAGTCTCTTGCCTGTTGCTGCTGGCCACCAGTGATAGGGCCAGATCGAGCGCGATCAAACTGATGGCCCAAGTAGATACCCAAGAGTGCTCCAAAAGCGCCTCCCGCTATCATAAATCCAAACATCCCACCAATGATCTTACCTATCATCTCTGTCTCCTAAAAACATGGTCGTATTGTAAGTGCTTGGGCGTTAATTGCATCCACTAAGAGGAAAATAATGAAAAATGATGATAGGGTACTTTTTCAAATGTCACAGTGAAGTCGCCACCAACATGCCTAACTTCTATAGAGACCCCATTTTTGTATTGTTGCTAATAGCACCGTTACCGGTCTGGCTATGGCTGTATGCAACTAAAGGAGTCACCGGTATTACTGATCTGTCGGTGCTGTTGAGTTTGGTGTTGCTTTACCCCTGCGTTGAAGAAATAATCTTCAGAGGATTCATTCAGCCGTTTTTGGCCAAACGACTGCATCAGCGCTGGTCTATTTTCTCACTGGCCAATGTACTAACTAGTTTATTGTTTGTTCTAGCGCATTTTATTAATCACCCCCCAGTATGGGCGCTGGCGGTGCTTATACCTTCACTGGTCTTTGGTTATATTCAAGAGCGCACCAACAATTTAGCTGCTCCAATAGCATTGCACTGCACCTATAACGCTGGCTTCTTTTTACTACTGGGTTAATCAAGGTCAGGCTTGAGTCGATACACGCTACCTTATTTGCTGATATCGCTTGAGGCCTTTTTCTGTGACATGAGTTAAAGCGACGTTATAAAATAGTGATACATAAACCTCTATTTTTTTGCTCTCATCACCCTCATAAAACAACTTAGCATCGGTAATCCATCCATATAAGATCATATTTAAATTTTGAATAAGCGATTCATAATTATTGTTAACTTCTTCTTTTAAATAACCCTCTTGAATCAAGTATTTTTTGGCTCGATTAAGAATTTTTATGCGCGTCGCAGAATAAGACTTTTCTGATTCACAAATAAACGTGAACTGATTCGTCAGGCTATTTATATTGAGGTAAATAAACCGATAATCCCAAATGATCTCGAAGATCTCATTAACCAACTTAAGATAAAACGTTTCCTCAAAGATACGCTGCACAAGATGGTTAATCGCTGTATTCAACTCATCTTGCATTTGCGTGTAGAGCGCCAAAACAATATCGTCTTTCTTTTTATAGTGGTAGGTCAAATTGCCATAGCTAATATTTAAAGCCTGGCTTATTTCCAAGGAAGAAACCTGATCAACACCTTTTTCGTTGAATAGCATGAGCGCATGACGGGTTATTTTTTCGTTCGTTTTCATAAATGCCTAGTTTAAATTGCACACTTTTTAAATATTAGGTAACATTAACTAATAAATTGAATACTTATACCTAAATTAGTCGTCCAATAAGAGTATGCCTCCAATGCACATTAAACCGCAAGGCCCAAAAGGCTATCCCTTTATTGGAAGCATCACTAAGCTAGCCAGCGCCAATCGACTTAACTGGCTGCAATCTATGAGTAACACCTATGGCGATGTGGTGCGCTTCAAACTCTTAAAAAGAAACGTCTACTTTGTTAACCATCCTGACTTAGTCAAAGACATGCTAACGCGCAGCAGCAGCAACTACACAAAAAAGACCATCGGTTTTAAAATGGTCAAGGTTGTTCTAGGAGAGAGTACTTTTACCGCGATGGGGGATGAATGGCGTCGAAAGCGGTTAGCGGTACAACCGTATTTCCACCGCAAAAAAATTGCCAACCTAGCCACCATCATGACCGACTGCATTGAAGAAATGCTAGCCGAGTGGGAAACAGTCTGTGACGAGGGCAAGACTCTGCAAACCACTGACGCCATGATGCAAGTAACACTCAAAGTGGTGGTGAAAGCGCTATTTAGTACCGCTCTCTCTGACGAAGATATTCAAACCGTGGCCGATATTTTTAACCCCCTGTTAGAGGCAACCAATAGGCGTGTTGTGCTGCCACTTCCGTTTTTATACCGTATTCCAAGTGCCAAAAACAAACAGTACCCCGAGTATATTGCGCAATTAGACGACATCATTTATCGCATTATTAAGCAGCGCAAAACTACTCAAGATAAACCCATGGATTTACTACAAATGCTCATGGATGCCACGGATGAAGAAACCGGCCTGCCATTAAGCGATGAAGATCTTAGAAATGAAGCCATGACCATGTTTATTGCAGGCCACGAAACAACTGCTAACGCAATGTCTTGGCTGTGGGCGACACTCTCACAAAAGCCAGAGATTAGAGAAAAAATAGAGCAGGAAGTTGACCAAGTTCTGGGTAAAAGAACGCCTGTTGCCGCTGACTTTAGCAACCTGCCCTACTGTCAAAAAGTGTTTAAAGAAACTATGCGCCTATATCCGCCAGTACCTATGCTGCCGCGGCATGTTGAAAGTGATGATGTTCTAGGTAATTACACATTAAAGGGCGGGTCTGACGTGCTTTTTAGTGCTTATTTACTGCATAGACACCCTGACTTTTGGGATCAACCCGAAACGTTTAACCCCCACCGTTTTGATGCCGACGCTGAAAAACAACAGCACCCCTACGCCTACATACCTTTTGGTGGGGGACCAAGAATGTGCCTGGGCAATAACTTTGCCATGATGGAAGCTGTGTTTATTTTAGCCATGGCCACCCAGCGCTTTAAGCTAAACCTCACCCCCAACGCAAACATCAAACCGTTAATTAGCCTCACCACCAGACCCAAATATGGCGTACCGGTGATCTTGGAAAGACGCTAAAAAATGCTAACTATGGCGCGATAACGCCTAACAACCCTTAGCCAT
>CAJJAU010000032.1 GCA_905182275.1 gamma proteobacterium HTCC2207 | reverse complement strand
CCCACGCCAGCATTTGAACAAAACAAATCAATCGGCCCAATATCGGTTTCCGTTGTTTCGATGACTCGAAGAATATCCTCTTCTTTGGCAACATCTGCTGACATCGCAACGCCACCAACCATAGCGGCTGTCTCTTGCGCATTTTCAAGATTGATATCAACCGAGACGACAGCCCTGGCACCCTCCGCATGAAAACGGACCGCCAATGCTCTGCCAATGCCACTACCGGCACCGGTAATTACAATAATTTTATTTTTAAGCTCCAAACTCATATCCTCTTATTATTTTTATAATAGCGCTTTGGATTAAATCAATTCGCCTAAATGTTCTTTCCGAAATGGCTTTAAATCATCCATGCGTTTTGCTTCAACCAAGTTAACCCAATCAGGGTTTGCTATGAGTGCACGCCCCACGGCCACCAAATCAAACTCCTGATTATCCAGACGGTGTAACAAAGTATCTAAGCTGGCAGGGTCGGCCTCTCTAAAAGTCATTTCCCCTGGCTTTGGCGTGAAGTCGGCGTCCAATCCCACGCTACCGACAGTAATAGAGGGTTTGCCGGTGATGCGCTGTGTCCAACCGGCTAAGTTCAAATCACTACCTTCGAACTCAGCTTCCCAAAAACGTCGTTGCGAGCAATGGAATATATCCACACCAGCATCAGACAGAGGCGTTAGAAAGCGCTCTAGTTCCTCTGGAGTCGTCGCTAGGCGGGCGGTATAGTCCTGCTGCTTCCACTGAGACCAGCGTAATATAATAGGAAATTCAGGTCCCACAGCAGCTCTTACTGCAGTGATAAGCTCCACCGCAAAACGACCACGATTTTCTATTGATCCGGAATACTGGTCATCCCGCTGGTTAGTGCCTTCCCAAAAAAACTGGTCAATCAGATAGCCATGGGCGCCGTGTAATTCAACAGCATCAAAGCCGGCCTCTTTAGCATCGCTTGCAGCCTGGGCAAAGGCTTCAACCACATCATTTATATCTTGTTGAGTCATTACGTGGCGGTTTACTTTACCAGGCACATTCATCCCAGAAGGACCAAAACCCGGCACATCACCTTCAGGCATAGTGCCTGACTTACGAACGGCACCGACATGCCATAATTGAGGCGCTATTTTACCGCCAGCGGCATGTACTGCCTCGACCACTTTCTTCCAGCCCGCTAAGCGCGCTTCGCCATGAAAATAAGGTACGCCCGGATAGCCACTCGCGCCTATATGGCCGACACAAGTCCCCTCAGTAATGATTAATCCAACACCTCCCTCTGCGCGACGGCGATAATAGTCGACTACATTGTCCCCTGGAATATTATCGTTCGGTGAAAAATTGCGCGTCATTGGCGCCATAACAATTCTGTTTTCTAGACTCAAACTGCCCAAATAAAAAGGTTGGAACAAGGAATTCTGTGACGTCATAATGGAAGTTTTCTCGTTATTATTAAAATGGTAATACCCTAGCCTTCTAACAATACTACCCAAAACACTCTTACTAATCAGTTTATTTATTGACTGATTAGTCGCCCTATCCCAGTAAGCACCGTAAATTGAGTATTAAGAAAGTAAAATGTAAGCAACACAACCTATTAGCGCCACCACTAGACCGATCATTAACCGAACACTGCCTATATTAAGATTCCCCGTCGCGGGGAAAGCAAAGGTTTTTTCTAGAGCGGCTAGCTTGAACCCGTGATGTTCTGTCCCAACAGTATTCACCAGCATCTCTCCAAGATCTCTGCGGCTTCGGTAGCGCATCAGCACAACTGTTGTCCACCCGTCCACAACTTCACAATTAAGGTTTTCAAGATTTCTTGCCTGCGCTAACCCAAAGAAGTAAGGGTGTCCGGCCTTTTTCATTAACTTACCAACAAACACTGAACTGTACTTAGCCAATAGTTGCCGTGATTCGCGCTTTGGGCTTTTTAAGTGCAATAGATTAGCCATAAAGAACTCTTTACCATCATCATTGGTAAAGAAATTTCGGTAACTCGCTAAGGACTCTTCGCTGAGCCCGGACTGCTCAATAAAGACCATATAACGCTTGAGTTCATCCTCTGAAACCTTTCTCCCGAAGCCAACGTACCAGACCCAAAATAAACCATAGACAAGAATTGCAACGCCCCAAACGATCATCCAAGTAGCCATTTACCATTTCCCTTGTTTATGAGTTGTGAAACATTGCTCCAACAAAGAGCATGCCAGGTGCTTAAGCCCTCGGCGGCAATCCACGCACCATAGTCAAAAATTCCATTTTGGTGCCAGCACGCCTATGCTCACTTAATTTTTGATACTCTTCATCTGCCCACCATTCATTAGCGGCTTTTTCAGAAGGAAAGCTAAATATAATCATTCGGCCTGAGCGAGGAGCTAAGCCTTCAAGAGCTACTGGGTTATCATCAAAGGTAAGAAACTTGCCACCAAAACGCTTTAAAATGGGAAAGAACCCTTTTTCATATTGACGGTATTCGCTTGCGTCAGTTACTGCTAAGTTAACAATCATATATACCGGCACATCATTCATTCGTCAAATCCTCATTAAGTTTGCTTTGTTGTTCTCTAAAGACTATTTAACCATTCAGCAACCGCGCTGCCGATTTCATCAGGTGAGTCCTCCTGAATAAAATGCGTTCCGACAACGGTCACTTCGCGTTGATTAGGCCAGGTACGGCAGAACTCTCGTGCCTTCCCGGTTAAAATAGAACCTGGCGTCGCATTAATAAATAGCTTTGGCAATAATGTATTTTCTAACATCCATTGTCCGTAGCTATCAACCAGTTTAACCATGTGTTCGGGCTCATTATTAATTGGAATCTGCCGAGGCCAGTTTAGAGTAGGCTGCCGATCATCTGGGGTAGAGAATGCCCGTCGATAATGGTCCATTTCTTCTACACCTAACTTGCGTATCACTGAGCTTGGCAACACGGCTTCTACAAACATATTGCGCTCTAAGATCAAATCTTCGCCTTTGTCAGATCGAAACCCTTTGAAAATACCCCGTGCAGATTCGGGCCAATCCTCCCAACCTACCGGACACACAATGCCTTCCATATAAGCAATGCCTTTTACTGCAGCGCTGTGTTGCTGCGCCCAATAAAAGCCAAGCGCACTCCCCCAGTCATGAATCACCAAGGTTACATTTTGGTTAGCGCCCAATTCATCAAGCAATCCGGCTAAATAATCATAGGCTACCTGAAACGAATACCGATCAGAGCCATCACTCGCCGGCAGCTTGTCGGAGTCTCCCTGCCCAATCAAATCAGGCGCAATGACTCGCCCCATCCCTTGGAGGTGAGGAATAACATTTCTCCAAAGATAAGAGGACGTAGGGTTACCGTGTAACAAAACAATGGGGTCACCTTCTCCCACATCGACAAAGGCGATACTTTTGCCATTAATCGTTTTAAAGCTCTTTGTGTATGGCATATTTGCTGAAATCATTTGCGGCCCTCAAAGGTCAAAAACCTTCTCAAAATTGCCTACCCTTTTTGGGACAGACTTACTTTTGGTATACCGACGCCACAAGCATCCAAACTGGCGCCGCCTGTATAGTATATTTACATTCTGGCATGGTCAATGTCATAATCAGCCTGCTACCTTCCTCAATAAGATAACCTCTATGGTAAATATTATGGCAAATATGGAACTTGATGTTCGACAAGGAATTCACGTATTAACCCTGACAAATACCGAGAATGGTAATGAAAACACATTGACCACAGAGGTTATGAACGATTATTTAGCGGCATTGGACGAAGTAGAAAGCTATCAAGGTAACACAGCACTATTGATTACTTGTGAGCACGAAAAAACCTTTTCTACGGGTATAAACTTGGTTTGGCTAAACGCCCAAAATACGGCTGGCAAGGAACAATTCGTAGATCTCTTCAATACCGTGCTTTGCCGCATCGCGTTATTAAATGCACCCACAGTGGCCTGCATTAACGGCAATGCCTATGCAGGCGGGGCTATTATTGCCGCCGCCGTAGATTACCGAGTAATGCGTAACGATCGTGGCCGATTTTGTTTTCCTGAGGTGAACATCAAAATTCCATTCGGGCCAGTAACTCGAGACACCGTTAAATTACTGCCGAATCACAAAGCATACAAAGACATGGTACTCACTGGTGTAGCATACACAGGCATAGAGTGTCTTGAGCACGACCTAGTTAAAAGCATTCATCCGGTTAATGAATTGCAGAATGCGGCACTCGAGCTTGCACTGCAGCTGGCGCAAAAGGATCGCTATACCTACTGCCACATTAGGAATGGTTTCAGGTCCGCCATGGCCGCACACGCGACTCGGATCGGCGTAACCTATGTCGGTCAAGTTACCGAGGAATCATAAATATGAAGATCTTTTACGCCGTGCTTTTACTTGTCTACCTGCTCGGACTAAGTTGGTACGGTGGCTCAGGTGACCCAGTAAAGCATGCAGAGCTTGAGTCCTATATAAATTCGATGGTAAGCAACGCAGACGTACGCGGTAAAGATACCGACAAAGCTGTAAATTACATGCGCAGATTAGCTGAAAAAGATGATGGTAATGAATTTATCATGGTCAATCTAATACGCTTTAGAGAGACTTCGCTGTATCCCAAAGATTCTCCCTGGGCAGGCGAGACTGACCCCATGCTTGCCGATGCACGCTATGGAGACGGTGTTATTCCGCTGCTCCTCAAGCGCGGTAGCCTACCTATCTTTGTATCATCAGTCAGTGGTGGATTTATTAACGAAACAACCCATAGTGAATGGGATATGGTGGCAATGGTCCGCTATCGTAGTGTTCGCGATATGCTGCAAATGATGGTAGAAATGTCATCTACAGATCTCGCCGACCATAAATGGGCGGCTATCGAACAGACTCATGTGTTTCCTGTCAAACCCAAAATCAGCCTATTATCACTGCGACTGATGATTGGAATAACACTATTTCTATTTGCCGTAGCCGTCAGCTACCTTGTAAACTTTCGAAAACCAAAAAATAAGAATTAGGTTCGTTAACTTTATCAATGGCTTTAAAGGAATAAAAAATGAAAACAAGAATTACTGAAATGCTGGGTATAGAGCACCCGATCATCCAAGGTGGAATGCACCATGTTGGACTGGCCGAGTTGGCCGCGGCGGTATCAAATGCCGGCGGATTGGGGATAATCACTGGCTTAACGCAGGGTACACCGGAAAAACTCGCCAACGAAATTGCTCGATGCCGTGAAATGACTGACAAACCCTTCGGCGTAAATCTAACCTTTTTACCCTCACTTACTCCCCCAGACTACCCTGGTTTGATTCAATCGATTATTGATGGCGGCGTTAAGGTTGTTGAAACTGCGGGTAATAACCCCGCCAAGTGGTTACCTATCCTTAAAGAGAACGGCATCAAGGTGATTCACAAGTGCACCTCAGTCCGGCATGCGTTAAAAGCTGAATCTATTGGTTGTGATGCAGTGTCAGTGGATGGCTTTGAATGTGGTGGTCATCCTGGCGAAGATGACGTACCAAACTTTATCCTTCTCCCGCGAGCAGCAGACGAACTAACCATACCTTTTGTTTCTTCAGGTGGAATGGCCGATGGCAGAAGCTTAGTTGCATCTCTGGCTATGGGCGCTGAGGGAATGAATATGGGTACTCGATTTATCGTCACCGAAGAAGCCCCTGTACATGAAAATGTTAAGCAAGCCATTATTAACGCTTCTGAGTTAGATACCCGGTTGGTGATGCGCTCTCTTCGCAATACCGAACGAGTACTTAACAATCCGGCTGTGGAACGCTTGTTAGAAAAAGAAGCCGCATTAGGGGCTGACTTAAAATTTGAAGACATTGTGGAGGAAGTCGCAGGGGTCTATCCGAAAATCATGAAAACTGGCGATATGGATGCCGGCGCTTGGTCCTGCGGTATGGTGGCCGGACTCATTCACGACAAACCTACTGTAAAGAAACTTATCGATGACATAATGGCAGAAGCTGATGCAATTATTAACCAGCGCCTAACAGGCCTATAAACGCTAAATGGAGTAACAATAATAATGGCTACAAAACTATTTGATCTACACGGTAAAATCGCACTCGTCACTGGCGCAAGCCGTGGCATTGGTGAGTCAATTGCAAAGCTATTTGGTGAGCAAGGCGCTCATGTGATTGTATCTAGCCGCAAAATTGATGATTGTCAGATCGTTGCTGACGCTATTATTGCCGCGGGAGGAAGTGCTGAAGCCCTTGCCTGTCACGTCGGCAACATGGACGACATTAGCAGCTGTTTTGCACATATCAAGCAAGCTCATGGCAAACTCGACATCCTTATTAATAATGCCGCAACCAACCCATACTTTGGTGACATTCTTGATACAGACCTTGGGGCCTACACCAAGACTGTCGATGTCAATATTCGCGGATACTTCTTTATGTGTGTTGAAGGCGGAAAATTAATGCGTGACAACGGCGGTGGCAGCATTGTGAATACAGCGTCAATCAATGCCTTGAAGCCCGGCCCCATGCAAGGGATTTACTCAATATCTAAGGCCGCTGTGGTCAATATGACTCAAGCTTTTGCCAAAGAGTGCGGCCGCCACGGAATACGCGTAAATGCCCTACTTCCAGGTCTGACTAAGACTAAATTTGCTGGCGCCCTGTTTGCCAACGAAAAAATATTAAATGATGCGATTAAAAATATTCCTCTGCACCGGCATGCCGAGCCCGATGAAATGGCCGGCACTGTGCTTTACTTAGTATCAGATGCATCAACCTACACAACCGGTGAATGCATTGTGGTTGATGGTGGTTTAACACTGTAATAACTTCATCAACAACACTGTTTGTACCAAAAAGGCTCCCAAGGGAGTCTTTTTTATGGCGTTAATGTAATGTTAATGTGGAAATATCGGGGTCAGAAGTTGAAAAATATCTGAGGGTCCTATATCTTTAAACGCATAATAATAATTATTCAGAGTGACCAAAATGTCTATTTCCGGTAGTTCTCATAACCTTATTGCGAGTGTCTCGCTGTTGGATGAACAACAGACTATTGATCGTATCTTTACTCACATCGATGAAGGTACTACAGATCTTGGCGATACCGTCTGGCGTGAACCGGTAGAGAATTATCATTCACAAGAGCGATTTGATGCTGAAATAGCCTTGCTGCGTCGACGGCCAGTACCTTTTTGTCCGTCAGCCGCCCTACCGGATAATGGTAGTTATATTGCTCGCAAAGCAGCCGGCACCCCACTGGTAGTGGCTCGTGGTCGAGATGGAGTGGTTCGGGCATTTATTAATGCATGTCGCCATCGCGGCATGCAGGTCGCCAGTGGCAGTGGTTGCTCTCGGGCATTTGTTTGCCCCTATCATGCTTGGACCTATGACCTTGAGGGGAAACTCAAAGCCATACGCGGTAAGGAGGCATTTCCCGATCTAAATATTGAGGAACATGGTCTTGTTCAAGTGTCTGC
>CAJJAU010000031.1 GCA_905182275.1 gamma proteobacterium HTCC2207 | reverse complement strand
GCCACATCTTTTGCAGTGACGTCAGAATACCCAGGCACGAGTAAAACGTCGTCAAAGGTCAGTGCTTCGTGAGAGATTCGTAACATAAAGAACGCCTACCTCGGTATGCTCTAAAGAGCGAATACATGTTGGATTTTAAAAAGTAAGCGGCGCATTATAGGCCTCAGGCACTATAAGGTAAACATTTATTTGGTATTGGCTTGGATAGACTAAATGATGATAAAGCACTGATTTTAATATTTTTTTAACTCCTCAGGAATTAACAGGTGTTGAAATATACATCTTAAATTAGTTACCTTCCGCTGCTCGTTTCACTACAATATGCGAATGTCTAAAGATAATCATAATCGCCAGGTTTTCACCGTCAGTGAACTCAACCGCACTGTTCGCCAGTTACTTGAAAGTACCCTTCCCCTGTTGTGGGTAGAGGGTGAAATTTCCAATTTTGCTCGCCCTAGCTCTGGCCATTGGTATCTGACCCTCAAAGATCAACAGGCGCAGGTTCGCTGCGCTATGTTTAAAAACAGTAATGCGCGGGTTAGCTTCAAACCTGCAAACGGAATTTCGGTGTTGGTACGGTGCCGAGTCGGTTTATATGAGGGTCGCGGAGACTATCAGCTCATCATAGAACATATGGAAGAAGCTGGCTTTGGCGCATTACAAAGGCAATTTGACCAACTCAAAGCAAAGCTAGCTAATGAGAGTTTGTTTGATCAGGCCCACAAACAGCCCATGCCAACATCCGCGAATCACATTGGCGTTGTAACCTCACCGACAGGCGCGGCATTCAAAGATATTTTAGCTGTCCTTAATCGCAGATTCCCGAGCATCAAAGTAACGCTCTTTCCTACCGCTGTTCAGGGCGATCAGGCCGCAGGGCAAATTGTAGAGGCCATAGCAAACGCTAATCAAGATGGTCGATGCGACGCTTTAATTGTCGGCCGCGGTGGCGGATCTCTAGAAGATTTATGGCCATTCAATGAAGAGGCCGTGGCTCGCGCTATATTCCACAGCAAAATTCCAATCATCAGTGCAGTGGGTCATGAAATTGACTTTACCATTGCCGACTTTGTTGCCGACCTTCGAGCACCCACACCGTCCGCCGCGGCAGAATTAATTAGCCCTAATGGCGATGAAATAGCCGCACAACTTAGCGGGCTAGAAACGTTGTTGAGCGACGCAATGAGCCGACGACTGCAAAGATTGGAACAAAAAACCAACGACTTGCGCAATCGACTGCAACACCCGGGGCGAAAGCTTCAAGAACAGGCTCAGCATCTTGACCATTTAGATATTCGCTTGAGACGCTCTATCCAGGCTATGGTTCAACTCTGTCGACACCGAGCGACGTTGAGCCGAGACCGCCTGCTACGTCAGCACCCTCGAGATGCCCTAGCGTATAAAAGACAGCGCTTGAATGATGCCATCAATCAAATATCTAAAGCGGCTAGTCGACAACTGAAAGAAAAAGTGAGCCACACAGAGCAAACAATTCACCTACTGGATGCTGTCAGTCCTCTTAAAATACTCAGCCGCGGCTTCTCCGTTATTCGCGACGATAAAAATCAGGTGATTAAGAGTGTTGCCTCCGTGACCCCGGGAGAGAATCTTAGAGCCAGCCTGATCGATGGCGAACTTAACATTGAAGTCACCAAAACCACTAAAACTGATTTTTCCACAATATAACGGGCCATGACCCTATGCGTCTAACGCCTGTTTAAGATCTGCCAATATATCGTTTACACACTCAAGACCTACAGAAATCCTAACCAGCCCCTGCGTAATGCCATGTTTAGCTTGCTCTTCTGGAGTGTAAGTAGAATGGGTCATGCTAGCGGGATGCTGAATCAGTGTTTCTGTATCGCCCAAACTAACCGCCCGCTTAATTAAATTGAGTCTATTGAGCATCTTAGATGCAGCTCCAAATCCCGCTTTAAGCTCAAAGGCAATCATGCCGCCAAAGCCGTCCATTTGGCGCTTCGCTAATTGATGACCCGGATCACTGGATAAGCCAGGGTAGTAGGTACTTTCAACCGCCGGATGAGCCTCAAGCATTTCCGCAATCACCTGTGCATTTTGACAGTGCCTCTCCATCCGCAACTGCAAGGTCTTAACGCCTCTCAAAATTAAGAATACATTGATAGGAGAAATAACCGCTCCGGTCATATCTTTGAGGCCATAGAGTCTTATTTTTTCCATCATCTCCGCTTGACCTACCACCGCTCCAGCGATTAAATCACCGTGGCCACCTAGGTATTTTGTGGCTGAGTGCACCACTATATCTGCCCCCATAGTAAGCGGCCTCTGTAAAGCTGGCGTACAGTATGTGTTGTCGATCACAACATGAATGTCAGCGCAGTAGTCCTTAACTAAACTGCTGATCTGTTCAATATCAAGTATGCGCATGGAGGGGTTAACAGGGCTCTCAAAATACACCACACGAGTATTAGACTGCAACGCACCTTTGATTTCATCAATATTGGTGAAATCCACATAGGTTACCTGAATACCAAACTTTTTGAGTCCATGCTCCATAAAAGAAAACGTACAGCCATAGACCGTTTTATCGACCAGCACATGGTCACCCGGAGACACTATTGTCCAAAAAGTTGCACTAATCGCACCCATTCCCGAAGCAGTTGCTAAAGCAGCTTCCCCCTCTTCAAGATCCGCTAGACGTGCTTCAAGAATCGCTTGCGTTGGGTTGGATACCCGACTGTAAAAATGGCCCGGCGCTTCACCAGAAAAGCGAGCTGCCCCCTGCTCTACGGTGTCAAAGCAAAAGGTTGATGTCATATAGATCGGTGGATTGAGTGACCCATGGCTTGACGATGAATCATAGCCGCTATGCACCGCTCTGGTAGAAAAGGCTAATTTATTGTTTTTGGTCATTTAATTTTACTCGGCTAGACACTACAAAGAATAAATTATATCCCCACAAATTGAGCTTTTTCTCTCTTATAAAACCTTAAAATAACCGTATAATAGCGACTAAATGTAATTTAATCGTAATAAGAAGCTATATATGCCAATACCAACTCTTGACCGTATTGATCGACGAATTCTCCAAGAGATTCAAGCTGATGGTGGCCTGAGCAATTTGGATTTATCTGAACGTATTGGGTTATCGCCATCGCCCTGCGCTCGTCGCGTGAAGATGCTTGAAGACTCGGGAATTATAGATAGGCAGATAACGTTACTTAATCAGGAAAAGCTAGGTTTACCGATCAGTATCTATGTCATGGTGTGTCTTGAGAATCAGGACTCTAAACGATTGGAGAATTTTGACCGTTGCATCAGTGCCTGGCCCGAGGTAGTCGAGTGTTCACTAATTACCGGTAGCGACGCAGATTATTTATTGAAGGTAGTCATGCCTGATATGGACTATTACCAGCGGTTTTTACTAAAAAAACTCAATCTAGTTGACGGTGTAAGAAGCATTAAAACCAGCTTTGTGCTGCGTAAGATAGTTCAGCGTACTGAACTACCTCTAGACCATATCAAGTAGTTGACGAGCAGATTAGTCGTTTCTTTTACTGTATTTAACAATCTTCTTACGTTTCATTCCTGCACGATCCTTGGTAGTAACAGCCTTGTTCTTATAGGGATTATCTCCGGTTCGATATTCAATTCTAACCGGGGTTCCCTGCAGACCTAATTCTCGACGGAAAATCTTTTCGAGGTAGCGAGTATATTGTGCAGGCACTGCATCTGTCTGATTGCCGTGAATGATAATAACCGGAGGATTGCGACCTCCAGCATGAGCAAAGCGCAATTTGACTCGTCGCCCATGCACCAATGGTGGCTGATGCTCTTCAACAGCCCCTTCTAATACTTTGGTCAGGCGCGAGGCGCTTAGTGCGTCAGTCGCCGCTCGATAGGCGGCGCCGATGGAATCGTAGAGATTACCAACACCCGTTCCATGTAGTGCAGAGATAAAGTGGACTTCAGCAAAATCAGCAAACTGCAGACGACGTTTTATCTCAACTTTAATGTGTTCTCTCTTATCGGGATCAAGCCCATCCCACTTATTAATGCCTATCACTAGGCCACGACCAGCATCAATGACAGAGCCCATTAGATGAAGATCTTGGTCTACCAAGCCTTCATGGGCGTCGACCATTAAAATAACCACATTGGCATCGTCAATGGCTTGTAGCGTTTTTACAATCGAGAACTTTTCAATAGCCAGCTTCACATTTTTGCGCTTTCGAATGCCCGCTGTGTCAATCAATGTGTAGTTTTGGCCGTGGCGCTCATAGTCGATGTAGATACTATCCCGAGTGGTCCCTGGCTCGTCAAAAACCACTACGCGGTCTTCACCCAACAGGCGATTCACTAGAGTCGATTTACCTACGTTAGGACGGCCAACAACACCAATTCTTATACTATTAGAGCCATCGTCCTGAGGCTCAACATACTCCGGATAAGGCTCTAGAACCTCCTCCATCATTGAGCGCACACCGCGGCCATGGGTTGCCGTAGTTGGATACATACCAGAGAAACCCATCTGATAAAAATCAGCGAGCGCAGCGGCAGGATCCAACCCATCAATTTTGTTGGCGACTAAATATACCTTACGGTTTTTACGGCGTAACTTTTCAGCAATCATGTAATCTGCTGAGGTCACCCCCGCTCGACAGTCGACGATAAATAGAACAATATCCGCCTCATCCATAGCCAGCAGGGACTGTTCAGCCATCTCAGCATCAATACCTTCTTCTTCTCCACTAATACCGCCAGTGTCGATGACCATAAAGCGCCGATCAAACATTTCACCATCACCGTATTTACGATCTCTGGTAAGTCCTGAATAGTTGGCCACCAGCGCGTCTCGACTACGAGTGAGTCGATTAAATAGAGTAGATTTTCCTACATTGGGACGGCCCACTAGGGCGATAACAGGAATCATAGAATAAAAAATGCCGCATGGTTTAAGTGCGGCATTCTACTGCAATTAACAAGAATTTTCGCTATTGAATTTGATATGCGCTAACACTGCCATTATTGGCCTGCACAATAAGCCTGTTTCCAACGCTCAACAGCGGTGCACGCACGCCACTTCCATCGACTTTAATTCGACCCACAAAATGCCCATCTTCGGCATCTAGTAGATGCAAATAGCCCTCAGCATCGGCCACCGCAATAGTACCTCCAAGCACAGCTGGACCGGTTGTTTGACGTAAAAATAGCTGGTCATTAGTCCACACTTGCTGGCCATTGCCCGAACGGAATGATTGGATAGTATCTTCGTCACCAGTGACGTATATCTTTCCTGAACGGTGAGCCGGGGCATGATGTGAGGACGTATCCTGTGACCAAAGATTTCTTCCAGTACCGCGAGAAATAGCCCCAAGACGACCTTGATAAGTCGCTGCATAGATAACATCACCTACCAGCAACGGCTCTCCATCAATATCCACCATACGTTCTAGTTCTGTACGACCTTTCGGGAGAGCGACTCGCGTTTCCCAGGTAACCGAACCATTGTTGGGATTAAAGGCAATCAATTTACCCGAGTCGAATCCAGATAAAACCATATTGCTGGTGACCACTGATTCGCTGGTACCGCGAACACTTAAGATTGGTGCGTCCCCGTCATGTCTCCATAACTCCTCACCTGTTTTCGCATCCAGTGCGACCATCTGATTATCAATGCTGTGGACGGCTACCACCTTGCCGTTAGTTTTAGGGCTCGAGAGTATTTCTGAGCTTACCTGGCTAGTCCATAAGGTGGATCCATCAGAGGCGTTGAGAGCATAAACAACCCCTTCAATGGTACCAACCATGACCATATCTGAACCATAGCCAACGCCTCCAGTCACCATTGTGTCGAGATTAACCTGCCATATTTGTTTTCCCGAACTGAGATTCAGTGCCGTAACCTGACCGGAATAATCGGCAGCAAAAATCGTGTCTCCATCGGCCGCGGGACGAAGGCTGATTAAGTAGTCTTTAGTGCCCGAGCCAATGTTGGCGGACCAGCTGCGGGTAATAGAAACCTCAGCCGTGAAATCGACCAATTCAGCTGGTGTAATGGCGATATCGTCCTCGCTACTAAACCAACTGCAGCCTGAAATAGCGAGCGTACAAAGGAGTAAACTCAGCTTCTTCATTGGCCGCCCTCACTGGCCATGTCTGTGGCCACACTAGCCTCGTCAGAGTTTGGCAGTACCTCTGGCTTCTGAGCAGGGCGTACCTGTCCAATTTTCAACTCTAAGACATTACCTACGATTTGATCTGTGGATTTGTTAGCCACTATTGCTGCATCATAAGCTGAATAAGCCGCTTCTGTATTGCCTAGCTGTAGATAGAAATCACCTTTGGCTTCCTCATAAGAAGATTTATGGGCGCCGGAATTAACACCTTGAAGCATCTCTAGTGCCATCTCAACATTTCCTCGAGCAGCTTCCACTCGCGCTAAGCGCAAACGCATAAGAATTTTGGCCGCCTCTGAGGATCCATTATCCAAAGACCACTGTAATTCGTCTGCAGCAGTATCTAAATCCCCACCCTCTACCGCTAACTTGGCTTTTAATGCCGCCGCTAAGTGCGCATAGGCCGTGCCACTGAAGTCAGCTTTTAGCTTATCCGCATTATCGTTGACAATTTTTTGCTGCGCCGTATCAAGAGATTGTCCAGCTTGCTGAGTCATGACAACGTCCATACTGGCTTGCCAAAGATTTGACGCCTCCTCTGACTGGACCGCTAAGTTTTGTTGCCAGGACTGCCAACCGAAATAGCCGCCTACAATTAGCACAATGGCCGCAATGGCTTTAAAACCATTCTCTTGCCACCAAATTTTTAATGCTTCGATTAACTCTTCTTCAGTACGCTCTTCTGCCACGGGTGTGCCTCAATCAATAAAAAATGTATTTAATAAGTCAGCCAATTTATTTTGGACAACAGTTTCTTGCGGATGTTCTTTTCGGAGATACTTTACTCCGCCAGTTTTATTAGCGATCTCTTCCTCGCCCAGAATAATAGCAATATCAGCGCCACTTTTATCTGCTTTTTTCATTTGCGATTTGAAACTACCGCCGCCGCAATGGCTCTCAAAACGCAGGGTCGGACATTGGCTGCGCAGGGTATCACTCAACACCATTGCATCAGCCATAGTATTGCCTACGGCCACTATATAGACATCCACAGTTTGGGCGACACTATCGGGGACAGTGTTTAACTCGTCAAGCAGCAGAGCGAGCCTTTCCATCCCCATGGCAAAACCGACACCAGGGCAGGGTTTTCCGCCAAGCTGCTCAACCAGCCCATCATAACGGCCACCGGCGCAAATGGTGCCCTGAGCCCCAAGACTCGATGTTACCCATTCAAAAACCGTCTTGGAGTAGTAATCCAAACCTCGAACCAATTTTGGATTAAGCTCATAGTTGATGTTTGCCGCATCCAAAATGGAGCAAAGCTGTTGAAAATGCTGACGAGATTCTTCATCAATATAATCGCTTAGGATTGGCGCTTTCTCGAGTACTTTTTGCACGTCGGCATTTTTGCTATCTAGAATTCTCATCGGGTTAGTCAATAACCGCCGCTGACTATCTTCATCCAACGATTGATGGTGTTGAGTGAGGTACTTTACCAATTCGCCACGATACGTTTTACGATCCTCAGAGGTGCCCAAAGAATTGATCTGTAAACTCACCACGTGATCGATTTTTAAGGCTTTCCATAATCTCGCGGTTAACAACAATAATTCAGCATCAATATCAGGGCCACACAGCCCGAACGCCTCAACTCCAATCTGATGAAATTGTCTCTGCCGGCCTTTTTGCGGCCGCTCATGTCTGAACATAGGTCCGGCGTACCACAAGCGCTGAGTCTGGTTATGCAAAAGGCCGTTTTGCGTGCAGGCTCGCACACAGCCGGCAGTCCCCTCTGGGCGCAAACTCAGTTGGTCACCATTGCGATCTTCAAAAGTGTACATCTCTTTTTCAACAATATCAGTCGCCTCGCCAACCGAGCGCTTAAATAGCTCAGTTTGCTCAACAATAGGGAAGCGGATCTCTTTGTAGCTGTAACGGGTTAGTATGTCGGCTACGGTTTTTTCAAGGTATTGCCATGTCGTCGACTGGTCGGGAAGAAGATCATGCATACCGCGCAAGGATTGAATTTTCATTATAATTACCCTATCAGCCTCTAGCGATAATTTGTTCAGCATCAATCGCCATCTGCGCTTCCTTGGCAGCCGCTTTGGCGCGAATTCCAGCTTCTAACTGATCGACCAAACGCTCTTGGCTTATTTTGTGATCTGGCATGCCGTCAAGATAAACCAAATTAGCGGGCGAGCCTCCGGTAAGACCGTAGTCAGATAGTTTGGCTTCCCCAGGACCGTTCACAATACAACCAATAATTGATACGTCCATAGGGACCGTAATATCTTCGAGTCGCGCCTCTAGCTCATTAACTGTAGAGATAACATCGAAATTTTGTCGCGAACAACTCGGGCAGGCTATAAAATTTATGCCTTTAGATCTAAGTCTTAGGCTGCGCAGCATAGACCAAGCCACTCGTGCTTCCTCTGCAGGATCGGCAGCCAGAGATATCCTAATCGTATCACCGATACCGTCGAGCAATAAGGCGCCGAGGCCAATGGCCGACTTTACCGTTCCAGAGCGAAGTCCACCGGCTTCTGTAATACCCAGATGCAGTGGTTGCTCAATGCGCTTAGCCAGATCTCGATAAGCGGCCTGCGCCATAAAGATTTCTGAGGCTTTGACACTGACTTTAAAGTTCTGGAAATCATATTTATCTAGTAGATCTACATTACGCATAGCAGACTCGACCATCGCTTCAGCAGTTGGCTCACTATACTTACGCAATAAATCTTTACCCAAGGACCCAGCATTAACGCCAATGCGAATGGGGATATTGAGATCTTTAGCTTTAGCGATGACCTCTCGCAAGCGGTCTTCTCGGCTAATATTGCCAGGATTAATACGCAGACAATCTACCCCAAGGTCTGCCACACGGAGGGCTATTTTATGATCAAAATGAATGTCTGCCACCAGTGGAACTGACACTCTTTTTCTAATCTCGCCAAAGGCTTCAGCTTCCGCTAAAGAGGGTACTGACACTCTCACAATATCTGCGCCGGCTTGCTGTATGTTTTCTATTTGCGCGACAGTTGCATCAACATCGGAGGTTGGCGTATTGGTCATACTTTGGACTGAGATGGGCGCATCTCCGCCCACTGCAACGTCTCCGACCATAATCTGCCGGGACTTTCGTCTTACAATGGGTGACTCACTAAAACTCAAAACTTTCTCACTTTAATTTAATCACCTAATAAAGAGGCGTCGCACGTTAATGATTACTGCACTAGCGCTCGATACCTACCTGCTTCTTCAGAGTCGGCGAACAATGTGTTTAGCCGATCGCCAGATGTCGACACTGCCTGAGCATTGCCCATCTTGAATTCTATTCTCGCCAGCAGCCACAAACTTTCTGCTGTATCACCTGACAGAGCAATATAATAACCTACCGCGTCCCTCGCCAACAAATATCGCTGCTGCTCAAAGTACGCTTTTGCCACCTCTAAATACGCCAGATTAAACCGAGGCGATAATTCTATGGCTCGCTCAAATGAGTGTACCGCAGCCACGCTATCTTCTAATTTTTTCTGCGCTAAACCGGCAATATAAAACGCTTGGGGCCTACGCGGATAATTCAAATCTTTCGATACCCGTGTAATTTGCTCCAAGGATTCTGCAAAGCGTTCTTGATTAAACAAAAACGCTGCGAAATTATATCTCGCTACTGAATCACTTGGATCACTATCCAGAGCCTTCAAAAAATAGGTTTCAGTTAAATCCGTTTCCAGCTCAATCTGGTAGAGCAGCGCATAACCATTATATAGCTGGGATAACTCTTTAATATCAGACTTAGTATGTAGCTGTTCAGCTTTATTTAAATGTAACCGAGCTAAATCTCTCTTATTCAGGCCAATGTACTGCTTTGCTAAATTGACATGCTGTTGATAAGCAGTTTGATTATTTCCAGAAGCACTTGCTGTGGTACTGCCAGTACTCGCACAGCCAGATAGTATAAACACCACCGCAACTGCGACCACCAAACGACTTTTTCTTAGCGTCATTTTCATCATCATTAAGTCCCTTTAACGTTGATTGTTTAATTGAGCTGATCACAGCTTATAACGGCTCAACAAATTAGCGTATTTACTCCATAATATTGAGCGGCTGAATTTCATTGAGGCGTTTTTTGTAGCGCGCCTGACGCTTGGTTCGATCATTTACTTCACCCGCCAACTGCCCGCAGGCCGCTGCTATATCATCACCTCTTGTCGTTCTTACCATGACAGTGTAACCGCCAGCTATAAGAATGTCCCGAAACCTGTTTAGCGCGGTATTTGTGACTGTTTTATAGCCTGACCCGGGGAATGAATTGAACGGAATTAGGTTGATCTTGCAGGGTAAATCTTTTAATAACTCAACCAATTCATGCGCATGGACCGACCGATCATTAACCTGGTCCATCAATGTGTACTCGACCGTTACTTTGCGCCGGTTATCGGGCATTTTTTCAATATAGTTTTTTGCGCTCTGAATAAACTGAGCCAGTGGATACTTGCGATTAATCGGCACCAATTGATTGCGGAGCTCATCATTGGGTGCATGCAAAGAGATCGCTAGAGAAACATCGCTAACATCAGCTAACTTGTCCAACTGAGGAACAACCCCAGCGGTGCTCAACGTTACTCGGCGCTTTGACAACCCATAAGCATTATCTTCTAGCATAATACCCATCGCATCCACGACATTATCGAAATTCATTAAGGGCTCGCCCATCCCCATCATTACAACGTTAGTAACCCTGCGCTTAGCCTTAGGCTTGAACTGATCAAAGGAGTCTGCAGCAATCCAGAGCTGACCAATTATTTCGGCAGCGGTGAGATCTCGATTAAAACCCTGCTTGCCCGTGGCACAAAAACTACAGTCTAGAGCACAACCAATCTGAGAGGACACGCAAAGGGTACCGCGCTCACGCTCTGGAATGTAGACCATTTCAATACAACTGCCGCCATCAACCCGTATCAGCCATTTTCGCGTACCATCAACAGAATCTTGATAATTGACGACTTCCGGCAGCTTTATCTCAGCAACATCATTCAATTTAGCACGCAGGTCTTTTGAAATATTCGTCATTGCGTTGAAATCGCATTCACCCTCTTGGTGAATCCATTTGATGACCTGCGTCGCTCGGAACCGTTTCTCGCCAATTTCTTCAAAAAACTCGCCGAGACGAGACGCAGAAAACCCCAAAAGGTTAACTTTCTCCTTCCGGGGCTGCTCGTCTATTACTATTGTTGCTAATTCTTGGGACATAAACGTCCTATATTATTAGCCTCTAACGAGAACAAATCTCGTCATCAGCAAAAAAGTAGGTGATTTCTCTGGCTGCAGATTCAGCAGAGTCAGAACCATGTGCGGCATTCGCATCTATTGATTCTGCAAAGTCTGCACGAATAGTGCCTGCTGCTGCCTCTTTTGGGTTAGTTGCACCCATTAAATCACGGTTGGTCATGATAGCATTTTCGCCTTCAAGTACCTGTACAGAGACAGGACCAGACGTCATAAAGCCTACCAAATCACTGAAGAACCCGCGCTCACTGTGCTCAGCATAAAAGCCTTCGGCTTGTTCGCGGCTCAGGTGCATCATTTTGCACGCAACGATGTGCAGTCCTGCAGTTTCAAAACGGCCCAAAATTTGGCCTACAACATTTTTTGCCACTGCATCAGGTTTAATAATCGATAATGTGCGTTCAGACGCCATGCAAATTCTCCAAAGTCAGTAAAATTGTATCTCAGGGTGGATCGAGCGCGAATTCTACCTATCAATAGGCAGGGTAACAACTGGTTTATCTAACCCCAGCAAAGGAATACTTTCTCGTACCGCAGGTCATTGCCAAAACGTTCAGCTAGTACAAAACCCTAGGCTGGCATTAAAAACCACAATGGCGCGTTACATTAATTTGAAAAATCACATCCGGCGCACCACCCAAGGCGATATCTTCGGCTGACCTTGGCAACGACTTATTGACCTGACCCTAACTCAAGAAGGCGAATATATACTTTTACGCCACGTACAAAATCGTCTGTCCCAATACGCTCATTCGTGCCATGAAAGCCCGCTAGTTGGTCTCTAGTCAGTGGAAAGGGATTAAATCGATAAGCATTATCGGCCACTCTGCCATAGTGCCGTGAGTCAGACGCCGCCACCATTAGTCCTGGAGCGACAATGACATTCCCGTATATATTTTTCACCGATTGTTCAATATTTTTATAACCTTTTGATTCCCAGCTTGAGACTTTAGATGCCGGCTGACCCAAACCAAACCCATCCCATGCCATTGGCCTAACCTCAACATTATCGTTCTCCACGACCGCACTAACATGATCAAAGATACCGCCAATAGTGTCTCTGGGATGCACTCTAAAGTTGACTGTGGCTATGGCTTCGATAGCTAATACATTGGTTTTAACACTAGCTGACAACATGGTTGGCGCAGTAGTGGTACGCAGCATTGCATTGGTCGCTGGATCCTTGGCCAATATGGCTTCAATCAAGCCACTAAAGAGCCATCTATTAGCGAACAGCATCTTTAAAGTGAAGGGCATTTCTCGACTGGTTGTATCAAACATGGCTAGAGCCAAACCATCTAAGCCCCCAGACATCGGGTTTTCTTCGAGCTTGGTAATCGCTTCAGCTAAAACGCCCACTGCGGTTTGACTGGGTGGCATAGACGAATGGCCGCCGGCGCCCTTACCTACTATTTGTAGGGTTGTTGACCCCTTCTCTGCGACATTAACCGATGCCACTAACTTATCGACCCCCGGCAAAAATCCATCCAGCAGAAAAGAGCCTTCATCTAGTGACCAGGCTAGCTGTACCTCACTAGCTTCTAGATAATCAGCGACCAAGCCCGCGCCTTTGGCTCCTCCTATTTCCTCGTCATGCCCAAAACTGAGATAAATTGTCCTTTTTGGTTGATACCCACCCGCGATCAAATAACTGGTTGCCTCTAAAATACCAATGACACCGCTTTTATCATCAAGCGCGCCACGACCCCAAACAAAGCCATCGCTAATCGTTCCAGAAAACGGTGGCTGCTGCCATAGAGATTCGGTACCCGGAATAACCGGCACTACGTCATAGTGCCCTGTGACTAAAATAGGCTTTAATGTGGGGTCTGTTCCCTCCCACTTGTAGAGCATGGTGCCATTGAACATTTTTAGCTCTAGAGTCTGATGCAATTGGCTGTATGTTTGACTCACCCAGGCCTGAAAGTTATCAAAGGCGTCCGCATTTAAGTCTTGAGAGCTCTCATGGGATATAGTCTGAAATCGAATAGACTCTGATAAATGGGCTAGCATCAGATCTTCGTCGAGAGAGTAGTCAACCGTCTCTTGCAGACTGGTTGTTTCTGGGGTATGAAGAAGTGCTCGAGTGACAATAATAACCAGTAATGTCAGGAGACTTAAAGCCAAAATTTTAAAAATCCGTTTCACAACTTATCCCTCTCTTACGGTCTATTTTAGTTTTCTAGGTCGACACATGACACTAGTCCAACTCTTCGATCCAAGTCATCTGAATCGCTTCAAGTATTTTTTCACCACAACGCTCAGGATCATCCGAGAAATCTTCCAGCGCCATCACCCAATTCCGTAAATCTACAAAATGGACATATTGCGGATCAACATCAGGATGACTTTCCATTAATTCTATAGCGATATCATTTACATCAGTCCATTTAAGCATTGCTACTACCTCATATTATTGCGCCCTGATAATAGGCTGCCAGTAAGTCCTATTATGGATTAAACCGGTCGATAAAGTCGCTAAACCCACTAATAAAGTAGGGCCGTGGCGTTTCCATAAAGGCGGCATGGTCACCCCCAGAAATCACCATCCAACTTTTATCCGCAGTTTTCAGTCGAATAAATAATTTCGCTTGAAACGCAGTTGGCGCAATCGGATCAAATTCTCCCTGCATCAGCAACACAGGAACGTCGATGCGACTGGGATCGATAGATAAAAATTCGTGTTCATTGCGCCAATCAACCCTAACCGGATCAGCCGCTAAAGCGGCCTCGACGTAACCGTCAATAG
Source organism: gamma proteobacterium HTCC2207 (assembly GCA_905182275.1). Taxonomy (GTDB): domain Bacteria; phylum Pseudomonadota; class Gammaproteobacteria; order Pseudomonadales; family Porticoccaceae; genus HTCC2207. The sequence goes on along the minus strand of CAJJAU010000031.1, from coordinate 45,521 downwards.
CCCACTGACTTATGCTGCCGGGTACAATAAAGTCACTTGCAGCAGCTTCAGCGGTATTTATGCGTCTCTCTAGGGCCTTATTAGAAGCATCTTTTACAACGTCACTGTCTAAGTCCAACCAAAAGCCAAACAACGTCAAGCTGGCAATATTACTCGGATCAGTTTGAGTGGCCAACAGTGAAATCACTGAACCATAGGACCAGCCAAATACATGAATTGGGGTGTTTTGATGGCGCTCAGAAATCCAGCGAGTGACATTGATTATATCCGCAGCGGCCTTCGTCGGCGAAAGCCACTGGCTCTTGTCTCTTGCCGTCTCACCGTAACCACGTAAATCAATCGCATAGGTGCCGTAGCCCTTTTCCAGCATGCCATCCATCAGCGACAGTTCTTCCCCATCAACCTGTAAATCAAAGTCTGGAAGAGCGCTCCATGTTCTGCCATGGACAAAAAGGATAATACCTTTGGGGTTATCATGACTTTTCTCCCACAACGCCATGGGATGGCTGTCAGAGATGACCGTATGTTTCTTCGGTGAAATGTGTGCAGTATTAACAACTTCATCAGAATAGTGATTAACTGGGTCAGTAGAAATAACACAGGACGCACAGAGAAAAGACAGGAGGATCAGGCAAATACGCGGGTATATCTTTGGTTGAATTGCCCTTAGTTGCTGCATTGCCACCTCTATTTAGTGTCGCTCAGATACCATGTTAATCGTGTACATGGGGATTTCAATCACCAGATCTTGATCTTCAACAATAACCTGACAACTCAGTCTCGAATCAGGATCAACACCCCATGCCTTATCAAGAAAGTCCTCCTCTAAATCATCCGCTTCGGGCAGAGAGTCAAAGCCTTCACGAACAAACACATGGCAGGTAGTGCATGCACATGACATTTCGCAAGCATGCTCAATATCCAACCCATTACGCAGTGCAGCCTCACACACAGATTCGCCCTTCTCAGCTTCAATCACTGCGCCTTCTGGGCACATTTCTTTGTGAGGTAAAAAAACTATTCTAGCCATTGTTAATTAATTCCTGTTCCTATAAATGTTGCGCTAACCGCGTTCAATTTCATCAAGACTTTGTCCTTTTAAGGCGCTCTTGATCGACGCATCCATACGCCGAGCCGCAAAACTTTCACTCATTTTCCCAACCGCCTCGATCTGCCTCGCCAACACACGATGCTCCGATGTATCTTCTCGTAACTGCTGTAATTCTTCAATGGCAAGCTGTAAACATTGGACTTCGTCTTCATCAAGCAGTTCAGCTGCATCTTTTGCCAAGGCTGCGAGCAGGTCTTCGATCATTCTATCTGCTTCCACTTGCTGCTCGCGCAATGCCCTTGCTTGCATATCATCGCGTGCATAGCTAAATGAATCTTGCAGCATCTGAGTAATTTCGTTCTCAGCCAAGCCATAAGAAGGTTTTACTTCTATCCTAGATTCTACGTTACTGGTGAGCTCACGCGCAGTGACATTAAGTAGGCCATCAGCATCTACCTGGTAAGTAACTCTGATTTGTGCAGCTCCGGCTACCATTGGTGGTATGCCACGCAATTCAAATCGGGTTAGGGAGCGACAGTCATCGACCAATTCTCGCTCACCTTGCAGCACATGAATTACCATCGCCGTCTGGCCATCTTTAAAGGTAGTGAATTCCTGAGCCTTGGCGACCGGTATAGTAGTATTGCGATGAATGATTTTTTCAGTCAACCCGCCCATAGTCTCTATACCAAGCGATAAAGGGATAACATCCAACAATAACATCTCATCGCCAGTTTTATTTCCCACAAGGATATCGGCCTGAACTGCAGCCCCCATGGCTACAACACGATCAGGATCAAGAGTGCACATCGGCTGAACGCCAAAGAAGTCAGCTACTTTTTCTCGTACCAACAGCGCTCTTGTTGACCCGCCAACCAGTACAATATTATCAATTTCATCAATAGTCACACCGGCATCGCGCAGCGCGCGGCGGCAAGAGCGCATGGTTTTAGTCACTAGTCCATCGATCAAACTATTCATCATTTGTCGAGACAAAACACCTTGCCAGTCTAAAATTTCTATCTCTACTTGGTCTAACTCAGTGAGCTCTTCCTTAGCCGCTCTGGCAGTTTCCAAAAGAATTCTCTGCTCCATCGGATTTAACGATGCAGTCATACCAATTTCGTCACGCAACCATTGGGCAATGGCATGATCGAAATCATCTCCACCCAAGGCAGAGTCACCACCGGTAGCAAGCACTTCAAAGACCCCACGCGAGAGTCGCAAAATACTGATGTCAAAAGTGCCACCGCCCAAGTCATAGATGGCTATTACACCCTCAGATGCCTCATCCAAACCGTAGGCAATAGCTGCGGCTGTAGGCTCATTGAGCAATCTTAAAACCTTGATGCCAGCAAGAGTGGCGGCGTCCTTTGTGGCTTGTCGTTGGGCCTCGTCAAAATAAGCCGGGACAGTAATAACAGCGCCATCGATCATGGTATCGAGTGACTCTTCAGCACGGTTCACTAGCGCTCTAAGGATTTCAGCGGACACTTGGATGGGACTGACTGCTCCGCTGACGGTCTTGATTTTTGGCATACCGCCATCAACATCAATAAATTCATAGGGAAGTTGGTCGCCAAGTGTCACTAGATCACTCACCCCACGCCCCAACAATCGCTTCACAGACGATATGGTATTGAGCGGATCGCTGATACTGAAGTCCATCGCCTCATAACCCAAGGCGCTGGCGCCCTGCTCAGAGTAATGCACAACCGATGGCAGTAGATGGCGATTCTGCTTGTCCGGCAAGGTTTCAGGCATGCCACTGCGTACTGCAGAGACCAGTGAATTAGTTGTTCCCAAATCAATTCCGACAGCATGTTTGCGCTGATGAGGTTGCGGCGATTGTCCGGGTTCTGAAATTTGTAAAAGAACCATTAGTTAAGCGTCATCCAGTTCATCTTCTAAGTGCTCTATTTCGGTCAGTAATTTGGCAAAAAACTGCATCTTGGCCACTGTATTAAAAGCAAGCTTCAACGCATCAGTGGAAAAAAAGTGCTGAAATTCACCTTGAAGCTTTATATAAGTCTGCTCTATCTCATATTTTAAGCGCTCTAATTCAACCCAGGGATCCTGTGTTTTTGAAACACCTGCCAGAGCTTCACGAAGCTCTATTTGTTGCATTAAAAATCCACTATCGGTGGTTATATGTGCCTCCTGGTTAGCGTTGACGTTATTTAACTCTAGAAGGTACTGCGCCCGTTTTAGTGGCGACTTTAAGGTATCAAAGGCTTGATTGATCAGTGACGCTGATTGTACCGCAAGACGTTTTTCAACCTCTGTTTTGGTCGCATAACGATCGGGATGGAATTCTTGTTGCAGAGCGCGATAACGGATGCCTAAACCATTAAGATCTACATCCCAGGCTACGGGAATAGAAAAAACATCGAAGAAATTACTAGAAAAATCCAATGGGCCTTCACTCTGACTATTTTACATTGAAAGGTATGCAAGCTAGACGTGGAAGCTTTCTCCACAACCACATTCATCCTTCACATTGGGGTTCCTAAATTCAAACCCCTCATTTAGTCCCTCTTTGACATAGTCCAACTCAGTACCATCAAGGTATAACAAACTTTTAGGATCAATCACCAACTTTACATCACCGCATTCGATGATTTCATCACCAGCCGCAGCATCGTCGACAAACTCTAAGACATAAGACAAACCAGAACACCCAGTTGTGCGCACACCGAGGCGGACGCCCAATCCTTTAGCACGATGCTCTAGATGCTTGCTTACGTGCTGCTGTGCAGCTGATGTCATGGTTATACTCATCGAGAAACCTTAAAGCCCCTGCTTTGCTCTTACATCACGGACGGCAGTTTTAATTGCGTCTTCCGCCAACACAGAGCAGTGGATCTTAACCGGCGGCAAGGCCAGCTCTTCAGCAATTTCAGTATTTTTGATTTGCTCTGCGTCATCTAAGTGCCTGCCCTTGACCCATTCAGTCAAAAGAGAACTTGATGCAATGGCTGACCCACACCCGTAGGTCTTGAATTTAGCATCTTCAATAATACCTTGATCATTGACCCGAATTTGTAGACGCATAACGTCCCCACAGGCAGGTGCCCCAACCATGCCAGTCCCGACATTTTTGGAATTCTCATCAAGTTGACCGACATTTCTCGGATTTTCATAATGATCTAAAACTTTTTCACTGTAAGCCATATCAATGACTCCTATTAATTAACCTAAATCTATAGCTCTAAAATGTCGAGCCCTTAATGTGCTGACCATTGTACAGTACTTAAATCGATACCGGCTTTAAACATGTCCCAAAGAGGGGAAAGCAAGCGTAGTTTCTCAACCGCCACTCTTACTTGCGCGATAGCCGCGTCGATATCAGCTTCGGTAGTATAACGACCGATACTGAACCGGATCGAGCTGTGTGCCATCTCGTCGTTGAGCCCAAGAGCTCTCAAAACATAGGATGGCTCTAAACTCGCAGAGGTACAGGCAGAACCCGATGAAACCGCTAGGTCGCGCAACGACATCATCAATGACTCCCCTTCTACAAAGGCAAAGCTTATATTGACGATACCGGGTACATGCTGGTCCTCTGACCCATTCAGATGCACTTCTTCCATATCGGTCACACCTTCCCAAAGACGGGTTCGTAATGCCTCAATGCGCGCGTCTTCAGTAGCCAGTGTTTCAAAACCAATTTTAAATGCTTGCCCCATACCTACAATTTGATGGGTCGGCAGAGTACCAGAACGCATACCTCTCTCGTGTCCACCACCATGCATTTGAGCTTCAATTCTCACCCGAGGCTTGCGCCGCACAAAGAGTGCTCCAATACCTTTTGGGCCATAAATTTTGTGCGCTGAAAACGACATCATATCAACGAACATTGCTTCAACATCAATAGCGGTCTTGCCTGCGCTTTGAGCTGCATCCACGTGGAAAAATACCTTATTTTCTCGGCAAATTTTACCGATGGCTGCTATATCATTGAGCGTGCCAAGCTCATTATTAACATGCATAATCGACACGACCGTTGTATCTTCACGGATGGCGTCTGCAACCATTTCTGGTTGAATCAAACCGTTACTATCAGGGTCAAGGTAAGTCACCTCAAAACCCTCTCGCTCTAACTGGCGACAAGTGTCCAAAACAGCCTTGTGCTCGATTCGAGAAGTAATAATGTGTTTGCCTTTACGCTGATTAAAATGAGCGCAACCTTTAATAGCAAGATTGTTAGCCTCAGTCGCACCGGAGGTCCACACAATTTCTCTAGGATCCGCACCAATTAGGGTAGCAACGTCCTGGCGCGCATCTTCAACAGCCGCTTCTGCCTGCCAACCGAACATGTGCGAACGTGACGCAGGGTTTCCAAAATGACCAGCGGGGGTCATAAATTCCATCATCTTTTCTGCAACCACAGGATCAACTGGGGTTGTTGACGCATAATCTAGGTAAATCGGAAGATTCATTTACTACTCCAAATTAGCAGGCGCTTGCCCGCATGTTTTCATCCAAAGTCAAAAGCTGTGTAACTTGACGATGGGCTATTTCTTGCACATTGCGCTTGGCGACTAAATCCGCCAGCGAAATGCTACTTAAAAAGTTATGTATCTGCTGACTCAAGTCATCCCACAAATCATGAGTCAAACAAATGCTTCCACCTTGGCAATCACCTTTGCCTTGGCAGTTAGTGGTATCTACCGACTCATTTACTGCATCAATTATTTCAGCAACCCAAATATTTGCGCTGGGCTCAACTAGCCGATAACCGCCACCAGGCCCTCTTACACTTGCCACCAACCCCGACTGTCGCAACCGAGAAAATAACTGTTCTAGGTAGGAGAGCGAAATGGATTGCCGCTCCGAAATCTCAGCAAGCGAAACCGGCCTTCCTTGTGCATGTAACGCCAGGTCTAACATGGCCGTCACTGCATAGCGTCCTTTAGTAGTAAGTCGCATAGTTCCTCTCTTTCGGCACCACAGATGGTGGGCGCTCTTTTTAGAGGCGAATTATCCAATACCCTAGTAATTTAGTCAACTAATATAAGGGGGACGCTAACGACTAACTTTGTCTATTACGACCCGCTGCAGTCAACAGACCACGTAGCATCGAAACTTCCATTTTATCCATTCTGGTGCGGTTAAAAAGCCGACGCATACGGGTGAGTAATTGTTTAGGATTATCTGGATCATAAAACTTCAAGGTGGCCATTGTTTCAGCTAAATGCTGATGAAATAGCTCTAACTCATCAGCGGTGGCTAACGGTTGATCCCACTCATCCATGGAGGGCAATACGCCATTTTCATCCTGCAAGCTCGCCATGCGCACTTCATAAGCAAGCACCTGAACTGCTGTTGCCAAATTGAGAGAGCTATAGTCTGGATTAGAGGGAATATGCACATGATAATGACATTTTTGCAGTTCAGAGTTGGTTAAACCTCGATCTTCACGGCCAAACAGCAATGCAACATCATGACTCGCCGCTTCGCTCCAGATTTTTTCTCCGCATTCTCGAGGATTAATTAATGGCCAAGGTATACGACGTTCTCTAGCACTGGTTCCGACGACCAAGCCGCAGCCTGCGATCGCTTCATCCAAGGATTCAACAACCTTTACGTTCGTTAATATATCGCGCGCACCCGCCGCACGCCATACAGCGCGAGGCGCAGGAAACTCGCGTGGCTGGACCAAATAGAGTTCTGTTAGCCCCATATTTTTAATCGCCCGAGCCGCACCACCGATGTTACCGGGATGTGTGGTATTAACCAAAACCATGCGAATTTTAGATTGCCGTTCTACAGTTGACACAAACTACCTCTCAAGTGTGTTTTAACACTCTTTTATTGTTCAGTTAAAAATTGGGTGGCGAGTGTATCAGAATCAAGGTTCTCTGGTACAATGCGCGCCGTCTAAACATCACTTGGAAATCTCTTATGCAACCGATGGTCAATATCGCACTCCGCGCTGCCCGTCAGGCCGGCGAAATGATAGTAAAAGCTGCCGACAACTTAGAGTTAGTCAAAGTCGATGAAAAAGGTCGTCATGACTTTGTCACTGAAGTTGATCGACGCTCTGAAGAAATGATTATTGAGCAACTTAAAAAAGCCTATCCAGATCATTGTTTTCTTGGTGAGGAAGGCGGCTCTAGTGGCAACAAGAGCAGCGATTTCCAGTGGATAATCGACCCCTTAGATGGCACCACTAATTTTGTACGAGGCATACCCCATGTGGCTGTTTCGATCGCCTGTCGGGTAAAGGGACGTCTTGAGCATGCCGTCATTTTAGAGCCCTTTAAACGCGAAGAATTTACTGCCAGCCGCGGCGGCGGCGCTCGACTGAATGGCCGCCGAATTCGAGTATCAGGCCGCCGCGAGGAAGCAGGTGCTCTTTACGCAACCGGAATCCCTTTCAGTGACCCCTCCTTTAGTGAGATGAAAAATTACCTAGCATGCATGCATGAATTTGCTGACAACTCCTCGGGTATTAGACGCCTAGGGGTAGCCTCTCTTGACTTAGCCTATGTGGCTGCTGGGCGAATGGATGTGTTCTGGGAAATGCATTTAAAACCCTGGGATATAGCAGCTGGTGCTCTTATTGTCAGAGAAGCTGGCGGAATGGTCAGTGATTTTCAAGGTGGAGAATCATTTTTGGACACTGGCCATATTATTGCTTGCACACCCAAATTGTTTAAACCATCCCTAAAAGTTATCGCCAAACACTTGGGACACATTAAATAAGCTTGAATTTCTGAGAGCTCGGAGCAGGGTTTACAGCAACAAGATAGTCCGCTCGAAAAGCCAGTAAGCACTGCAACTGCCGATAACATAGATAGATAATTGAGTAATCATCGCCTGACTTTTACCCACAGCAGGGATCAATTTTATTGCCAATAAGGAAACGGCCATAACTGCGGCAATAAATAGTAGTTGGCCAATTTCGACGCCAATATTAAAAAACAACAGTGCATGAATTTTCATTGACTGCGGTAGCCCCAGCTCTTGTAACACCACCGCAAACCCAAACCCATGAAGTAAACCAAAGACAGAAGATACTGTTATCGGATAACGCCATGTAAAGCTGGTGTGATCTTTAATCCGGTAATGCTTAATAATCTCAACAGCCAGCAAAAGAATACTCAGTGCAATAAGCAGCTCGACCAACTCAGTCCTGACTTGCACAATATTTAAGGTTGCCAGACTCAAGGTGATCGAATGCGCTGCAGTAAAGCCCGTCACTGTAAGAACTAACCGCTTAAAACTGCGCGCAATCACAATTAAGCACACAATAAATAAAAGATGGTCTGATCCAACCAAAATATGCTCTATACCGGCAAAAAGATATTGCTTGCTGACATCTAGCGGCTCATCGAGTGCACCCAATGTAATGGTGGTAACTTCAGGTCCCGAGAAGATTTGCTGAGGATCGGAGAATAAACCTTTGAACACAACCAGCGACGTTAACGCTGGGTTACCCACAGGATAAATCAGTCTTATATCAAATTTTAAGTCAGTCTCACTGCACTCATACAACGCACGCCCCAGCAAACCGGCTGACGGCTGATCCATTGCCAAATTACAACTGGCATGTTCTAAACTAATTCGCGGTTCCTCTCCCTCGGCCATGACTGGAGGAATCTTCCACCTAACCGAGTATTTTAAAGGCGACACCTGATCAATTTCTACATAGACCGGCCTAGCCTCATCGGCGGTGATCTGCGACATAAACACAAATAGACACAAAAAGGCTAAGGCAGCTCTAATCAATTGGCCTGAACTCTTTTGGTAATCTGATATTTGGCGCGAAGCGCATCAACAGCCAAGCGCTTGAGCTCACCCTGTTGCTGCCGCTGTGCATCAGCCAAAACCACTCCACTGATTTCAATAAGTTGAGGAATAAAAGACTCAATGTTTTTGGTCAGCAGCACCAGATGCCATCCATAACTTGACAGCAATGGACCCTGCCACTGCGACTCAGCATCTGGCAGGACTGGGTTTAAAGCGAATAATTGTTGCTCAAATGACCGCCCAAAATGACTGGCTATCTCTTGACTGTCTCTGTTGACATAATTTCGATTATATAAAAACCGCTCACCATGCCGTCCGGCTTTTTCAAAGGGTACTCCAGTCTGATTAATCATTGTGAGTAAACTCTCAGCCTGAACTTTACTCTCCTCAGAACCGCGTTTTTCACTGGAGACAAAAACATGCGTAAAGGTCGCGCTTGCAGGCTTCCTGTAGTCTTCCCTGTTCGCCTCATAAAAGGCCGTTAAGTCATCTTCTGTGAGAGGCTCTATTTCGTCATAAAAGCCCTGAGCGAGGTAGTCCATCTTTTGCATGAGTCGACGGCGAATAATAGGGTCATTGCGATCTAAATCTAGCGCCAGTGCCTCTCGATAAAGGACCTCTCCGCGAACATAGTCATCTACGAGTCTCTGCCGCCGATCATCACTCATCGCCGCTAAGGCCTTTTTGGCCTGCTCAGGTTTGAACTTTTTCGCTTGCTGTTGTAGAAATTGAGTTAACACTTTGTCATCAACCAGTATGTTGTTCTGGCTATCTGCATAATCATCCGAGTTCAATAATCGTTCACCGCCGAACAATAACAGTCCGATGGCCATAAATTGTACCAAGGGCTCTTTAAGTAACTGGCGGTAAGAAAATTTCATAGGCGATACCATTTGTTCAATAATGCAAGTTCATACATCTTCAGGGCGTGTACCAGATAGGCGAACTATAGGCTCGCTCTTGAATAGTATTCGGCCCGTTATCAAGATCCATCGCCTGAAGCGCGATAGCGTCATATAGAGAATGTCGCGCGGTAGGTATCTGCATAACACGAGTATAATAAAATGCGCGCTGGCCAGGATTAAAATCTGGATCTTCCCACAGCACCGATAACTCAGCCGTGCCAATACTGTTTATGTGGCGACCCGTATTTAAATCTACGGTGCTGCCAACTGACGGTAACCTTCCATCCTTATCCAGAGTCCGATCATCGGACCATACAACGTTGTAAACTTTCTCTTGCTGCCTGCCCGCTTGGTCGAGCCAGCCTTTAATAATTTGAACTCGATCCAAATTAGCGCCGACTGGGTCTTTTACCGCGCGGAGCAAAAACTGCGGTGCTCCCCCTTCATTTTGGCGCAGTAAATCGCCGCCCATGGGCACACCATAGGCATAACCAATCTCAGCCAGATTGTTATTGTCTTCACTATTTTCGGGGAATGCCCAGCTAGCAAACATCTGCAGCCTCAATCTTGGTCCGGTGGTGGCGTAAACTTCTTTGCGTTTAAATGCAGCGTAGATCTCTTCTCGGGTGTTTTCTTTAGCCCAGACAGCCGCTAATCCTGAAGCTGACATAGACCACCCACTGTTATCAGAATCGCCGATAATCGCTTGATCTTTAGTCTCGGGCGTTGAGTCATTGGGGTATTTTCCCCAAAAATTGCCCTCCTCTGCCGAAGCTAAGCCAGTATGCGAATCAGTGGACCCAATCATGCCAAATTTGTAAGGGTTTACACCAATATCTTCGGCAATAGAGAGCCCCCTTTTTAAGGCGGAGCGCACATAATCACCCGCCTGCGGCTGATAATCTGTTCCATAAGCCTGCAAATAATATTGATAGGTTTCAAAATCCGCAAAATCATCTGCTGGACTATTTGGAAGAGATTCGCTGTCACCCTTAATTTGAGTGACTTCAACAACTGGCTCAAACGCCATGCGCGTGGATGCGTACTCAGCGGTGATAGGATTTCCCTCCAACGTTAAGTCATCGAACATATAGCCTTTGGATAAATTGGAGTTATGAGGAATCGATAAAAACCGTGTACCTGTTCGTTCGCCGGTTTTTTCTAACCAACGCCAAAGATCTTGAGGATACTGACTCTCATCTGAACCATAAGGTAAAAATTGAGAGGCCTTTTCAGCACCATCTGGTGTCAATATCACTCGGTGTAAATTGGCGCCAGTCGGCGTTGATGTCCATTCCCAACCTATTAAACTTGTAAAGGTTCCTGGACGATTGTGACGCTCAGCTGCACCCACAATATCTTCCCACACATGCCCACGAATGGCTGTGGTATCACCGAAGCCAGCATCTAATACAGCGCCATTTTCATCGGCCACTGGATCATGGCCAGATCCCACCGGGGGCTTTGGCAGCCCGTAAGTGAAAAGCAGCTCAGCACGGCCGCTATCAATTAAATAGTCCGCAATTTCGAGGCTAACCCAACGTTTAAAGTTTCCCCAAAAACCCATATCTGCCAATAGACTTCGATCTGAGTGCAACTCAGTCATCACACCAAGAACTTCGGCATGATCTGATACCACCAAGAAATCTAAAGGCGTCTCAATTTGCACTCTAACTCGGTTAGTAGGATGTATAACGGGCAGTCCCCTAGCCCAACGATAAGCGTCATCAGGAAATGCAGAATCGTTGTCATTGAGAAATGCATCAAAGGAATAGGCAGAGTGGAGGTGGGTATCACCGAAAAGCACCTTCGTTTCTGTCTCTGCCAAAATAGGCAAAGAGCAAAATATTGAGGTGCTGAACACTACACTAAGGCACTTTTTCAAAACGATCTCCTAAAACAAGCTATTGGGGCTTATACCAAACAGGCGAAGAGTAGGCTCGTTCCTGAATCGTTTTTGGTCCTCTTGGTGGCTGATCCAGCTCCAATGCCAAGCTGTCCAGTAAACCGTTTCTCGGCGTTGGGATTTGCAACACTCGAACATAATAAAATGCAGATTGCTGCGGATTAAAATCTGGATCTGCCCAGGTCAGTGAGAATTCAGGCTGCCCAATAGTATTTGTATAGCGGCCAGAGCTAACATCGACTGTATTGCCCACCGGTGGCAAATTACCACTCGCATCTAATTGGCGCCCATCAGACCAAGCAACGTTATAGACCCTTTCCTGCTGCTGCCCAGCATTATCAATCCATCCCTTGACCACCTGAAACCGATCTAAGTTAGCGCCCGCAGGGTCCTTTACTGCTCGCAATAAAAACACCGGCGCTTTGCCGTCGTTATCATTAGCCACTAAGTCACCACCCATGGGCACGCCGTACTGACGGCCAATCAGAGCAAAGCTCTCGCTCGTCTCAGCACCTTCAGGAAAATCCCATCCGGCAAACATTTGAACCCGCAAGCGAGGCCCTGAGGTGGCATACACTTCCTTGCGTTTGAAGGCGGCATAGATTGCCTCACGGGTATTCTCTTCAGCCCAGACTGCAGCCAGCCCAGATGCCGACATATTCCAACCGTTAGAAGAGCTGATACTTCCAAAGCGTTCTTTCGTTTCAGGCGTTGAGTCCTTTGCCATTTTCCCCCAAAAATTGCCTTCTTCGGCAGAGGACAGGCCAGAGTGAGCATCGGTCGACCCAATTAGTCCGAACTTGTAGGGATTGACGCCGATATCTTGCTCAATCGCTAGCCCTTTTTTTAATGCCGGTCGAATATAATCTGCGGTAGACGCTTTATATTCGGATTTTCCCTGTTGGATATAGTGGTCGTAGTTCTCAAAATCTGCGAACTCATCATCCGGAGAAAAATCGCTGCGCGTTTCACTATCGCCTTTGATCTGAGTAACTTCGACAATAGGCTCCCATTTAATCCGACGGCGAGCATAATCAGCATCGATAGGCTCTCCACGCAAAGTAGTATTATCAAACATATAGCCTTTAGAGATGTTCGAGTTATGGGGAATGGCAATAAATCGAGTTCCAGTACGTTGCTGGGTCTCATCTAACCATTGCCAGAGATCCTCTGGATACTGACTTTTATCTGATCCATAAGGCAAGAACTGCTTGGCTTTATCGGCACCATCCGGGGTTATAACAATGCGATGTAAATTAGCTCCCATGGGAATCGAGCTCCACTCCCAACCGATTAAACTAGTAAAGGTTCCTGGATCATTATGGCGCTCTGCACTCTCAACAATATCATCCCAGGCTATTTTTGATGTTTTTGTCATATCGCCAAAAATATCCACCGTGGAAATATTATTATTGGAATTTTTTACCGGATCATTATGGCCATTATCCATAGAAATTTTGGGCAAAAACTGCCCGAAAAACTGTAACCCAGTATCAGTATCAATAGCCTCATTCATCAGTCGAAAGGAATACCATCTCTTGATATTTCCGATCCAGCCAAGATCTTCTTTTATCATGGTATCTTCTCGCACTGCCTTCATAACACCGAGCATCTCAGCATGATCTGATACCACAAGAAAATCTAACGGTGTGCCTATCTGGACTCTGGTTCGATTATAAGGGTGTATAACAGGTTGGCCTTTCGCCCAGCGGTACGCTGCATCTGGGTCCGCACTGTGATTATTATTTAAAAATGCGTCAAAGGAGTAAGAACTATGCAGGTGCGTGTCACCAAAATAGACGTTTTTGGTTGCCTCTGCACTGGCCATTGCGCTCGCCATTGCACATAGCATGATGATAATTTTCTTCATTATTACAGCTCCCTCTAACTTCATTTATAATATTTTATTTTTAGTATTGTAAAGCAAACACGTCAAATAGTTATATCTGGATGGAACCAATTGCCATCTCATGGCACGGCCTGCTTGCTCGCAACTCGCGACATCAGCTTATGGCATGCTAACTGCCATTTCAATGATTTTGAGAATTTACTGCACAATACTAAGCGCTGGGGTAAAGTGCTGGGAAAAATCATCTTACTGCCTAAGGCTACTATGCAAAAGTTTTCTAAAATGACCGGTATCTCAGTGGTCGTTGCCAATATGATAGGGACCGGCGTTTTTACTAGCCTGGGGTTTCAGTTACTGGGTATTCAGTCTTACTTTGCACTGATGATGTTGTGGTTAATTGGCGGCTTAACTGCACTTTGCGGGGCGCTCACTTACGCTGAACTTGGCGCGAATTTACCACGTTCAGGCGGTGAATATAATTTTCTTGGCCGGCTCTATCACCCCTGCGCCGGTTTTATTTCAGGCTGGGTGTCTGCGACAGTTGGTTTTGCTGCGCCTGTCGCACTTGCCGCCATGACTTTTGGCGCCTACTTATCAGCGGTTTTTCCAGAACTTCCAAGAACCAGTTCCGCGGTTATTTTGGTTGTTGTTCTCACCGGTATTCACTGCTTATCACGACAAGCCAGTAGTAGCTTTCAGCAAGTTTTTACGGCTCTCAAAGTCATCTTAATTTTAGTGTTTTGCCTTACAATTTTTATCTGGGGGACCACACCACAGGCAATAAATCTAATGCCTAGCGCAGGTGATGAGAAATTATTATTTAGTGGCGCCTTTGCAGTGTCTTTGATTTACGTAAACTATGCCTATACTGGCTGGAACGCAGTGACCTATGTCACTAGCGAATTAGATGACCCGCAGCGCAACTTACCGATCGTACTCATGGTGGGTACTGTGTCTGTCATGCTGATTTATCTGTTACTTAATTTTACTTTTTTAAGCGCTGCACCCTTATCTCTGCTAGAGGGAAAATTAGAGGTTGGAGTTATTGTTGCCGACCATGCCCTTGGAGACACTGCAGGCAAAACCATGGGCGCTATTTTAGCGCTACTTCTTGTTTCCACTGTCAGTGCGATGACGATGGCTGGACCAAGAGTCCTGCAAGTGATCGGCGAGGACTTTACGTTTTTTAAACGCTTAAGTCAGGTTAACGCTAACGGTATCCCCACTACAGCCATCATCTTTCAAAGCTCGCTAGCGATTATTTTTATTGTCAGTGCTACCTTCGAATCTGTACTGGTTTTTTCAAGTTTTGTGCTTGGTATCAATACGCTATTTTCAGTGGTTGGCGTTTTTATACTGCGCTTTAAAAAGCTCAACATTGAAGGGGCTTACCGAACCTTTGGCTACCCAGCAGCGCCATTGATTTATTTGGCCGTCACGCTGTGGACGCTAATCTATGTATTAGTCTCCAGACCTCAAGAGGGGGCGATGGGAATAGCCATTATTGTCGCCGGGGGCATCATGTATTTGTTGACGATTAAAATGGATACACTGAAGAAATGAAGTAGTCTAGATGTTACTAGCTACCCAGACAAGAATCTGGGCAGCTATCTATCAGAGTACTATGCTGTAATACCTTTGATTTCTAGGAAATCGTCAAAACCATACTCACCCCACTCACGACCATTGCCAGACTGCTTGTAGCCGCCGAAAGGTGCGGCATAGTCCTGAGAGGCACTATTGATGCTAACCATACCTGCGCGTAATTTCCCCGCTACTCGCGCGGCTCTCTCTTCGCTGCCAGTGCTGAAATATGCCGACAGCCCATATGGCGTGTCATTAGCAATTTCAATAGCTTGCTCTTCACTATCAAAGGGGATCATCGTTAAAACAGGCCCAAATATTTCTTCACGAGCAATCGTCATGTCATTATTTACATCAGCAAAAATCGTCGGCTTAACAAAATAACCGGTTTCTAGACCCTCTGGTTTACCAAGGCCTCCTGCTACTAGAGTTGCACCTTCTTCGATGCCTGTGTGAATCAATCCTTGAACTTTATCAAACTGTACGCGGCTAGAGAGCGGGCCCAAATGCCAACCTTCTTTAGTCGGTTGATCCACAGCTACATTCGCGGCGGCCTGTTTTGCGATAGCCAGAGCTTTACCATACACAGATGACTGAACTAACATGCGCGATGGCGCATTACAGGATTGACCAGTGTTGCCCATCATGTGAGTAACTCCGGCAGTTACTGCCTTCTCAAGATCAGCATCCTCAAAAATAATGTTCGGTGACTTTCCTCCCAGCTCTTGAGTCACACGCTTAACCGTGTCAGCAGCAGCCTTAGCAACCAAAATTCCGGCACGAGTTGACCCGGTGAACGACACCATATCAACTTCAGGATGGCTAGCAATTACTGAACCTACATTGGGCCCATCACCGTTAACCATGTTGTAAACCCCAGCAGGGAAACCTGCCTGGTCCATCATTTCAGTGAACAAATAACCTGAGATTGGAGCAATTTCACTCGGTTTAAGTACCATGGTACAACCAGTTGCTAATGCGGGAGCTACCTTGCAGCTGATTTGATTGATGGGCCAATTCCACGGCGTGATAAACCCACAGACGCCGATAGCTTCTTTGACAATTCGCGTATTGCCAACCTGTCGTTCAAATTCAAATTGCTTTAAGGCTTCAAGAGCCGCATTGATGTGACCACGGCCGCAATCTGCCTGGGCAGCAGTAGCAAAAGAAATAGGCGCTCCCATCTCAATAGAGATAGCCACCGCCATTTCATCGTAGCGATCTATATAAATTTGCAGTAGCTTTTCCATCAGGGCAATTCGCTCATCCACTGAGGTCTGAGAAAAACCTAGAAATGCTCGCCTAGCAGCAGCTACAGCAAGATTTACGTCTGCCGCAGCACCCAGTGATATGGTTGCCACTAGCTCTTCATTAGCTGGGTTTTCAACCGGCAGGTCATTACTTTGAATGGGATCGACCCACTGACCGTCAATATAAAATTTTCGTAAATCTTTCATAATTACCTCTACAAGAGTTTTCATTTTAATGGGGCGACTGTACGAATCTGCCAGGCAATCGTCTATACCCTATCAGGGGAACCTGCTATAGCAAAGCCTCTAAGGTCGCTAGTGTTTGTGGACCTATCAATCTGTGTAAAAGTTTACCTTCAGGACTGATGATCAAGGTTTCAGGCAGTATCGATACCGGCTCCAGTCCCCAGGTAAGTCTTGGGTCTCTAATAAAACTTGGAAACTGAATGCCTAGCTTAGTAATTTCACTGCGCAATATGTCATTTTGTGAATCATCGAAATTAACCCCCAACACGGTCAACTTATCAGCATGATGTGCCGCAAGTTCGTTTAACTCAGGAATTTCCTTGCGACAAGGTGCACACCAAACCGCCCAATAATTAATGACCAACAGCTTTCCTGGCGCAGTTACATCAATAGATGTTCCGTCTAATGTTGGGTAGCCATTGTCTGAGGAACATCCAACCAAAAGCAACCCGATGATAAATAATTTTTTAAACATTTTTAGTCCTTATGCCAACCGATTTAAGCTGGCGGTATACCCATTAGCGTCAGTCCCATAGCATAGCGCACTTTGCGCGAAATTTTGACCAAAACTGATCCTAATTAAAGGCAGTGCCTCCTTAATCATAGGGTATTTAAGATTCTTCCTGTTTCAACTCATTAGCCTTACAATGTAGGCTTCCAAAAAAGGGTATATAACTAAACCACTATGGCGACGATCTACCACAATCCACGATGTTCAAAATCACGCCAAGCTCTGGATATCTTGCGTGCCAACAATGTCGATATTAAGGTAATTCTTTATTTAAAAGAGCCAATGAGCGCGTCAGAACTTGAATTAGTCCTGACAAAATTGGGCATGACTCCTGGCCAACTCATTCGTCGAAATGAAACTGACTTTAAGGACTTAGCGTTGGATGCAATAAGTGTGACTGAGCAACAATTATTTGAAGCCATGCTAAAGCATCCCATTTTAATAGAACGGCCCATTGTTGTGGTCGACACTAAGGCCGTAATTGGACGTCCCCCTGAAAATGTACTTGGTCTCTTATGATAAATGCTAACACTGACAATTCTTATATTTTAGTGCTTTACTACAGTCGGCACGGACACGTAAAAATGCTTGCAGAGCAGATCGCTCTGGGGGTAGAGGGCGCTGGCTTAGAGGCGCGATTAAGAACTGTGCCCGCCATATCCACGGTGTGCGAAGCAACTGAAGATGATATTCCAGCCAATGGCGATATCTATTGTACTGAAGAGGACTTAACTAACTGTTCTGGCTTATTGATCGGCAGTCCGACTCGGTTTGGCAACATGGCCGCGCCCCTAAAATATTTTATTGATGGCACAGCTAGCCTATGGCTAAGTGGCGCCCTCGTTGATAAGCCAGCAGGCGCGTTCACCTCTTCTTCTAGTCTGCATGGCGGCCAAGAGTCAACGCTGCTATCGATGATGCTACCGCTTTTACATCAAGGCATGCTGATTACCGGTGTGCCCTACTCTGAGAAAGCCTTATCAGTCACCACCACGGGTGGAACACCCTACGGCTCCAGTCATGTAGAGGCCGACGCCCTGAGTGCAGAAGAAGTGCAGATTTGTCGGTCTCAGGGTGCCCGCCTAGCCACTCTGGCCAAAAAGTTGGCATCTAAAAATAATCAGTAATCCACTAAGAATATTGGGAAGGTATCGGTGAAGGTCGAACTAAAAATAGCTATTTCAAAACTAGCAATACAGTATAGTTTTTTCATTTTGTTAATTACGCTAACCGTTAACCTGTGGTTGCAAAGTGCACCTTTGGTCATCTACTTTATGTCCCTTGCACCGCTGGTGGTATTTATTTCAGGCATTATCAAAGTTAGGCTGCGCACACTTATTTGGTTGTGCTTTGTACTTCTTCTCTACTTTGCCATAGCGACTTATAAGTTGAGTGTTCCAGATCCTAGGCCGCTAGATATTGCGGAGCTCGCACTAATTGTTGTATTGTTTGTCGCAGCAACATGGAATGCGCGACTTAGACAAAAAAATACTCTGTAGCATTTATTTAGTAACTAAAAGGAAGTTCAGTGACTGACAAAAAACCAGGTTTAATACGTCGGATTTTTAAGTTTATCGGCAGTATATTGACGGGGATACGCTATGCTTTTAGCTTATTGATTGTGATTGTGTTGTTCTCGGTCATTGGCGGTATGTTTGTAGGTAATATCCAACCTGTGCCCGAGGAAGGTGCCTTATATCTTGCGCCACAGGGTGTTCTAGTGGATCAAAAAAGTTATGTTGACCCGCTTGCCCAAGTTCTAGCGCAGGGTAGTCAGCAGAATACTGAAACGCTAGTGCGCGACATAGTGGAAGCTATTGATACTGCCAGAGACGACAGCAGAATTACCCATTTACTGCTAGATACAGACTATATGGCTGGCGCTAGTCTCAGCAAGTTACAAGAAATAGGCGCTGCTCTGCGCCGCTTTAAAGCGACTGACAAACCCATTATTGCAGTTGCAGATTATTTTACCCAGTCACAGTACTTTCTCGCCGCACACGCCGACGAAATAATACTTAACCCCTTGGGCGGAGTAATGATAACCGGCTTTGGCTCATACAGAAGCTACTTTAAAGACGCCCTAGATAAGCTAAATATTACCATGAATATTTTCCGCGTCGGCCAATATAAAAGTGCCGTGGAGCCATTGATGGGCAATAGTATGTCTCCTCAGGTGCGCGATGAAACAGGCGTTTTACTCAATGACCTATGGCAATCCTACAGCTCTGAAATAGAAGACCTACGGAGCCTAGATGAAGGTTCTGTCAACGATTATGCTAATAACTTACATCTTTCGCTTGAACAATATAAAGGTGACAGTGCGGCCCTATCCAAGGCCGCGGGACTGGTCGATACAATTGCCAGTCGCTCAGGTATTCATCAATATTTGATAGCAAATATAGCCAGCGAAGATGATGATGTTATCAGCATTAACATGGACAGCTATTTATCCAACACACGTCTTGCCAATAAGCAGATCTCCAACGGTCAAAATCAGATCGCCGTTGTAGTAGCCAGTGGGTCCATCATGGACGGGCAGCAACCGGAAGGCAGCATCGGTGGTGATACCCTAGCGGCGATTTTTACAGAATTGCGCGAAGATGAGAATGTCAAAGCGGTGGTCTTGAGAGTTGATAGTGGCGGTGGCAGTGCTTTCGCCTCTGAAATCATTCGAGACTCTATTAATGCTATCCAAAATCAAGGCATTCCTGTAGTGGTTTCGATGAGCAGCGCTGCTGCATCAGGAGGCTACTGGATCGCCGCAGAAGCCGACAGAATACTAGCAATGCCAACAACTATCACCGGCTCTATCGGCGTATGGGGGGTTGTTCCCACTATTGACCAATCTCTAGCAAAGTTAGGTATTTATTCAGATGGTGTTGGCACCACAGACATTGCAGCAATGATGGAACTCGATCGTCCTCTCACCGAACAAACCAAAATTATTATTCAGGCCGGTGTAGATAATATTTACACCCGTTTCATCACGCTAGTCGCCAACGGTCGAGACTCAACACCTGCAGAGGTGCATAAAATCGCTCAAGGTCGTGTGTGGACGGGGAATCAAGCGTTGGCCAATGGTTTGGTCGACCAGTTAGGCGATCTCAATGATGCCATCTTAGTGGCTGCTGAAATCGCTGATTTAGATAACTATCAGGTCGACTACCGCCGCAAAGAAATGACTCCCATTGAAGCCTTATTAACTGGCCTAAACAGTAATGTTGCAGCTTCCTTGCAAGTACTCGGGCTGACATCAAACATAGAGAGCTCAATATCTGATAACAATCTTGGTCGTTACGCCAAAAAAATATTGGCGCCTTTAAACCTCATTAATACATTAAATGATCCTAAACATATTTATTTATATTGCGAAAAATGTCCTCTTTAAAGCACTAGCCTAGGCCTCCAGATTACTGCGTAACCGTCTCAGACTGTGTCCCACTCAACGTTACTCCATCATAGCTAAAGCCAAGGTCTTAGATCTGGCTTTACTCTTCAATATTTATGGTCTATACCTTAAAGCATAGTGTTTGCAGTGTTTACAGTTAATTCGCCTAGACCCTGTCACCCAGCTACATAGATAAACCACAACGATTGACTCACTGAGTACATGGAATGTTTAAGTCATTAAGGGATAATTTAAGTCATAGAAGTCTCTCCCTACGATATCTTTTTGCCCTTACCCTAATCGCCCTTTTAGTCACTGCGTCCACCTTTAGTTTTCAAAAAATAATTGCAGATGAAAGATACGCATCCAGTACGATTGACAGAGCTGGCGACGAACGTTTGCTACTGGAGACCATAAAAGCGTATCACATAGCCTACTTAGCTTATCGAGGTGAGGCTCGTCAGGCAGTTTTTCATAAAAAGCTTTCGGACGCGGCAACCGCATTAGAAACCAATCATCAAGCGCTTCTAGATAGAGAGGAATCACAAAATTTAGGCGGCGAAATGATCCCTGCCGTGCGTGCCCTTTATTTTGAGGAGCCAGTGCAACTGAATAAGCAGATTTCAGATTATGTGGCGCTGGCTCGCACGCTGCTGTCACTAAGTGATCAAGAATTAGATGAAAAACCTATACTCAGTTCTAGCTTTATTGATCGGACCGACACATTATTAAATGATATGCATCTTGTAGTAAAGGCGCATGTGCAGCAGTCAGAAAATGCCCTCAAAAAAATGGCCCAAGTTGAATTACTGCTTTGGATGTCGACGATAATTATTCTTATGTTAGAGGCATATTTTATTTTTCGACCGATGATCAAAACAATCACACAACAGTTCTTCTCTCTAGAAACACAGACCCAAACCCTAGAAGCAAAAGTTATTGAACTAAAGAGCACACAGACTGAATTAGTTAAGAGCCAAAAAATTGCATCACTAGGGCGCATGGTATCAGGGTTTTCACATGAGTTAAGTACCCCCATAGGTATCGCGGTGAGTGCCGTGAGTCAGATGCAAGAGGCTGCAGATAGAATTACTTATGAAATAAATATCAACGTAATAAACGTAGAGAGTCTAAAGGTTAATGCTGAAAAGTTGAACGAGACCGCAGGACTGGCAGCAAATAATCTGGCTCGCGCTGGGCGCATGGTAGAAAATTTTAAACAGAGCTCTATCGATAGGCACAGCGAATTGACGCGCGAGTTCAACCTAAAAAAACTATCAAAAGATACCGTTTATAACCTAAGCCATCAGTTAAAGAATAAATCTGTAACAGTGCAAACTAACTGTCCAGATCACCTGATTCTGGATGGAAGACCAGGCCTGATTGAGCAACTAATTACTAACTTAATCACTAATAGCCTAGCCCATGGCTTTCCAGATAAAGGTGGCAAAATCAATTTAGATTGGATGTTAGATAGTGACAATCAAAATATTATATTCAATTATCAAGATGATGGTCTTGGTATTGCCGAAGCCATTCTCGACCACATATTTGAACCATTTTTTACCGGCCAACGCACCGGGGGTTCTGGATTGGGACTTTACATTTGTCACTCCATAGTGACTCAGGACCTCAGTGGGACTATTAGGTGCGAGAGCACTGAAAATCAAGGCGTAAAATTTTTGATTAAATTTCCTCTTCAGGTGGACATGAAAAAACACCATGACGCCGTCTTGGTTAGCGATTAAGGAGTTCTCTGTGAAATTAATATCATCCGAAGTACACCATAATCTCGTCAAACAGCAATCTAGAGTAAAAGAGGATGGACCCTATTGGAAGGTTTTACTGATAGATGATGATCCAGACATTATTCAAGTTACCCGCTTAAGCTTGCGGAATTTTAATTTTTGCGGATTGGGCCTAAACATTCTGGAAGCCAATAGCGCAGCGCAGGCAACCGAAATTCTCCATGAACATGATGATATTGCTGTACTCATTGTCGATGTCGTTATGGAGACAGATAATGCAGGGTTACATTTAGTTGAATATATCCGCGATACAATGCGTAACCAAATATCTAGAATAATTATCAGTACTGGACAACCTGGCCTCGCACCAGAGCGCTATGTTATTGATAATTACGATATTGACAACTATCTCACTAAAACTGAGTTAACCAGTCAAAATCTTTACGCAAAGTTGCGCCTTGCCATTAAAGGCTACCGTGATTTAAATGAGCTTCAGAAGAATCGTAATGGATTGCGCCGGGTCTTATCAGAAGTCCCTAAAATTTACGCTTTGGCACGTCAATCAGAATTACTATTTTTTGAAGCTGTGCTGAATCAAGTCGTCTTATTTTTTCCACCACACTCGAACGGGAGCACTCTTAACACGCTCATTGCAAGTGTGGATGGCGACCGTGCCAAGATCGAGCATGCAACAGGAAGCTTTCTTAAATTTGACCCAACCTCAGCCAATATGATGAGTTTGCTCAAAAAATATCATAATAAAACATACCAAAAATCGCAGCCTATCGACCTACATTCTAAGAAGATACTAATTCCTCTCAACATTGATGGCAAGACTGCTGCCTTTGTTTACGCAGAGAATAACATCGCAATAGCGCCATCTGAACGATCATTATTAGAAGTATTTTTAAGTCAATGCAGCAGTATTCTTGAGAGTATAAAACTCTACACTAATCTTGAAAAAGCCTACCAAAAGTCTATTGATACTCTAGCGGAGATAGCTGAATTCAAAGATAAAGACACCGCCGAGCATATCAGTCGTATCGCCCTTTATACTGAAAGAGTCGCTGTTGAAATGGGTCACTCCGCGAACACCGCCTCAAAATGGGGTCAAGCTTCTCGACTGCATGATGTCGGCAAGATGGCAATTCCTGACAGTATATTGCTAAAA
Source organism: gamma proteobacterium HTCC2207 (assembly GCA_905182275.1). Classification (GTDB taxonomy): domain Bacteria; phylum Pseudomonadota; class Gammaproteobacteria; order Pseudomonadales; family Porticoccaceae; genus HTCC2207. Next base: position 22,151 of record CAJJAU010000031.1, on the reverse strand, counting down.
CCCGGAAAACTGACGGCGGACGAATTTGATACAATGCGCCAACACACCATTATTGGTGCAGCCATTTTAGGTAATATGTATGGTATGGATTTGGCCCAAACTATTGCCCTCAGTCACCATGAACATTGGGATGGATTAGGTTATCCCGAGGGACGAGTGGCTGAGGAAACGCCTTTACCCGCACGTGTTGTAGCCCTTGCTGATGTATTCGATGCACTGGTCAACGTACGCTGCTATAAAGCGGCGTGGTCGATAGAAGATACGATTCAATATATCAAATCTAAGAGCGGTACGCAGTTCGACCCAAAAGTCACCGAAGCATTTCTAAACTTGCACAGTCAGGGGGTTATTCAACAACTGATGTCGGAAAATGAGACGAAGTCCTCACCCAAATAAGTTCGTTAACCAACAGTCGCTACATTGACAAATTTCGCCTTAAGTTTGCGCTAGAGGTCCAAGGTGCCTTTTACAAATGGCATAGTTAATCGACGCTGCTCACGCAACGAAGCCTTATCCAACGTTTCTAGCGCCTGCATTAGAGTATGGGTATCTCTGGGCAATCGATGCAGTAGAAAAAGAGCCACCTCATCAGACAGATATAGCCCTCGCCGATTAGATCTATATTGTAGTAGTCGCCGTTGGTCAGCATCACTAAAGGCTGGTAAATGCAGGGAGACGCCCGATTTTAGCCGCGATAACAAATCGGCAAGAGGGACATCTAATTGATCAGCAGGTTGATGTGCGGCAATCACTAAACGAGCTCCAGAGTCGCGACAATTATTAAATAGGTTAAATAGTGGTACCTGCCAATCTTCGCAACTAGCGACTAATTGCAAATCATCAATGCAAACCAAAGGTGCCTTATCTAAGCCCTCTAATACTTGACTTGCAGGATAACTATGTAGGTCTTTTAGTGGTAAATAAACGCTACCTGTGGTTTTACTCAGTGCAGTGGTTTGACAAATAGCCTGAAGCAGATGGGATAATCCAGTACCGCTACCGCCAGAAAAATAAGCAAATTTGCGAGCATCATCTTTGAGTAAAAAAGTCGCCATGTGCTGAGGCGTGCCATTGGGCGCATAGTAGTTATCAAATGTGGCTTGATCATCTAACGCAATAGCCAAACTCAGTTGCTCAGTAGGGTTCATTTTGCAGTCCAGTCAAAAACAAGATATTCACTCTCATTGGGTAAGTTAACACTGCGGCTACGAAAGTAGCCGCTGCGCACCAAAGCCTTATGGAGCAGTGCGGCACCACCTTCGGCAGATACGGATAAGGTAATTTGACTTTCTCTAGTTGAAAATAAGTCAAATGAACTCACTATCTCCAACTTCTTAAACTGCTCATTAACCCGCTGGTAGTCACTGTAGGTATTTATACCTGTGATTTCGACGAGGAGTGAGTTGATATCGCCCCTAGGGATATAACTAAAGGAGCCCGTTAAACTATTTAGAATATTATTTACCGCAGAGGTGATAAGAGGCTGATCGCGCTCGGCATTAAAGTCACCTAACTGCCGTCGGCCAGCAACTTGATAGACCCAAGCTCCGCGAACATCTCCACTTGATGTTCGATAAAAACGCAGTGCGACCCAACCGTCCGCACTGTACCTTTGTGACGCTGATTGAATCTTGTCTGCCTGAAGGTTCCAAGCTGACTCAATAGGGAGAGCAAGCTGATCTTCGAGATCAAAGGTTGGGAGCATATAAGGGATACCCCGCTCTGTCATGACCTCAGACAATTCGGTGATAATATCGGCGCCTATATTGTTGTCTGCCAAGCTCGAAGAATCTTGACCCAAAAACTCTCGCCCAGTTGCTGAATCATCTATGACTACCCAGACTAATAATTTTGGCCTGTTCGACGGCAATACTGGTAGCTGGTTGTTACGAATGAGTTCGTCAATAGCCGATCGGGAGAAAGACACGCGTAAACCAATTGGTGTGTCAATCAAGTCTTGAGACGCTCGGTTACTTGCTGCAGGTAAATCTTGAAAACTCAAGGCGTCAATATAGGTGCTAGCATTATCAAACGACGGACTCAAACGGCTTAATTGCAAAATTTCACCATTGCCAGTCAATTTTACTAATACGTTTTTAAGCGCCTCACTAATGCCTCCCTGCTTAGACTCTGCACTTTGATCTGCAACAGCGACCAAACTCACATAAAGATTCTCAACTTCTTCGGCAATGCTTAGCTGGCTGCTAATACATAATAATATGACTAATACTTTTCTTAACATCATCACTCCGCCTGAACTTCGAGTATTGTAACAGCCGTTCATCCCGATTAGCCTTATTGATAAAAATATCGTTATTTTAAAATAACATCAATTAAAAAATAGCGCCTATATGTCAGCCGCGCTAAAATGTCTGCTTTCAAATAGGACGTTTCCCCCATGGCCGAAAATAAACCATCGTTGAGCTATAAAGATGCAGGTGTTGATATTGATGCTGGCAATGCTTTAATCGAAAAAATAAAAGGCGCTGCTAAGCGCACACGTCGCTCCGAGGTAATGGCCGGATTAGGTGGGTTTGGAGCATTATTTGAGCTACCAACTGGCTATAAGCAACCCGTACTGGTGTCAGGTACCGACGGGGTTGGTACCAAGCTGCGCCTCGCGCTAGATTACGGTAGACATGATACGGTCGGTATCGATCTGGTCGCCATGTGTGTCAATGACCTTATTGTCTGCGGTGCCGAGCCATTGTTCTTTCTCGATTATTACGCGACTGGCAAACTTGATATAGACACTGCTGCCGCTGTCGTCAATGGTATTGCCGATGGCTGTGAACTATCTGGTTGCTCACTGATTGGTGGAGAAACCGCAGAGATGCCCGGAATGTACGAAGATCAAGACTATGATCTTGCAGGGTTTTGCGTCGGTATTGCAGAGAAATCTGAAATCATCGATGGTAGTAAAGTCGCCACTGGCGACGTGTTGATTGGGCTTGCATCAAGTGGACCCCATTCCAACGGCTATTCTCTTATTCGCAAAGTTCTCGAAGTAACAGGAACCAACCCGGCTACCACACAACTTGACGGTCAACCGCTGATTGATTTACTGATGGCCCCAACCAAAATTTATGTAAAGTCTCTGCTCAAACTTATCTCCGAATCACCTGTACATGCCCTTGCTCACATTACTGGCGGCGGTCTACTAGAAAATATTCCCCGTGTACTGCCTGACAATGCAAAGGCCATAATCAATGTCAATGCATGGCAACGCCCAGCGATTTTTGACTGGTTACAACAAGGCGGTAATATCGATGAGCATGAAATGCATCGCACGCTAAACTGCGGGGTAGGTATGGTTATTTGCGTACCTGCATCTTCGGTCGATAATACGCTTGAAAAACTCTCTGCCAGTGGGGAAGTAGCATTCATTCTGGGTGACATTCAGCCAATGTCTGCAGGCGATGAGCAGGTTCAACTTCTTGGACTAAGTCAATGAAGGTTGGCGATAAGCCACTCAGTAGAATCGTAGTACTTATTTCAGGTAGCGGCTCCAACTTGCAGTCATTAATTGATGCCTGTAAAGAAGGTCGTATAGATGGAAAAATCATGGCTGTTATCAGTAATAGGCCAAGTGTTAAGGGGCTTGAACGAGCATCAGTCGCCGGTATACCCAGTATAGTAGCTGACCACCGTGCCTTTCAATCAAGAGAAGATTTTGATGAGTATCTCGCTGATCTAATTGACGGATTTACGCCTGACTTGATTGTTTTAGCTGGTTTTATGCGCATACTCACCGACGACTTTGTCAATCAGTTTGTCGGCAAAATCATCAATATCCACCCCTCTTTACTGCCTGCCTATCCAGGTCTTAATACTCATCAAAGAGCAATTGAGGCTGGTGATTCAGTGGCTGGCGCCACTGTTCACTTTGTTACTCCAGAACTAGATGGCGGACCAGCCATACTGCAAGTAGAGGTTCCGGTATTATCGACGGACACCCCAACTGAGCTGGCTGCCCGAGTATTGATCGAAGAGCATAAAATTTACCCACTAGTGGCACAGTGGCATTGTCAGGGTCGTGTTTTTATGAATAAAGGCATGGTTTTCCATGATAGTGTTGAAGTCGGTGAGAGCGGGCTATTATTTTCTAACCAAATTGAACATTAACAAGCTTTAATACTCTAATTCCACAACGTCTAACGTATTTGGTGCGCTGAGGAGCAAAATGACTAGCCTTAAAAACATCGTCAATCAAGTTTCTTCACTGAAATTTTTAGACTTCGTCCGTACATTTCTATTCATCCTTGCCGTAATGTTTTTGACCTCTGCAAACGGTTCAGATTTGCCCGGCTACACCGCCAGCTATAGTGCTAATTACAACGGTATGGATATCGTCGCCAAGCACCAATTAGAACAGCTCGACTCTGGCGACTATATTGAAACTTCTGAGGCCAAGAGTGTTTTTGGTAAAATTACTGAAAAGGCGCAATTTGAATTAAATACATTGGGTCAAATAATCCCGCGAAGTTATCATTACAAAAGATCCTTAATGGGGGTTTCTCGACGCGAGGAGCAATTATTTGACTGGAGTAATAACCAACTCACTTACACAAAGAATGGGACTCAAAAAATTATTCCCCTAGCTCCAAGCTCTCTAGATCTAATTACCCATAAATTGCAAATTCGGCGAGACCTGGAAGCGGGGAAAACCACTTTTTCCTACCCAGTGATGTCTCGTGGTAGAGCCAAACAATATGACTATGAAGTACTCGCTACGGAAGTTTTAACGACTGCATTAGGCGCTTTAAACACCACGAAATTACGAAGAGTTGTCAATCCGGATAAAAAGCGCGAGACTATCATTTGGTTGGCTGACGATTGGTCGTATCTTATAGTAAAATTATCTCATCGTGAAAATGGTGACAACCACCAACTTAATATTACCCGTGGGCAAGTCGCCGGCCGCGATATAGCCCCTTTGAAAATGACCCAAGAGAACGAGTTATGACGGCACCTCGAACTTCCAATAATGCTAGTAAATTTATACTTGTGCTCGGCACATTGGCATCAATTATTATTGTCGGTGGGATTTTGTATCAGGCGCAAAATGATAGTTTAGTCGATCAAGAAATTCTCGCTATACCCGAGCAAACGGCAGTCACCGCGACCGATGAGGCAATGGTGCCTGAAGCATCGATACCTGATTCTGTCAGCGCCGTCACTGAAATTACTGAAGTCGCTCAAAGTAAACCGACACTTCCCTCGCTGGATGATAGCGATCCATTCGTTCGCACGCGAGTGTCACTAATGAGCAATAAAGAGAATCTACAGGGCTGGTTAGCTACAGACGATTTGCTGCGCCGAACGGCCAGCTATCTGGATGGCCTCGCTCGGGGAGTTATCCTGACTAAAATCTTCCCCTTAAGTCCGCCGCAGGGAAAATTTACTACCCATCGTGATGGCAACGTAATCTGGTTAAATGCAGGTAATTATGAGCGCTACAACTCGACAATCTTAATTCTGAGTTCAATAGATATGAAACTGATGGCCCAAATGTTTCATTTTTCTCGACCGCTGATAGAGCGAGCTTTCTCAGAACTAGGTTATCAACCTCGGCAAATGGATGGCATTATTTTAACCGCCTTAGAAGAAATTTTATCGGCTCCAGTTATTGTTGAACCCATCCGACTAACTCGAGAGTCTGTTGCCTTCAAATTTGCCGATCCAGAGCTAGAGTCGCTATCACCACTGCAAAAACAGTTAGTACGCAGTGGCCCGGAGAATACGCAAAGACTCCAGCAGCAGGCGTTGCTACTGAAGAACGCCCTACTTAACCCAGCTGGTGATAACTAGAACCAAACACTCGACAACCTCACCTGCACTTAGGTCTTAGGCAAGGTTACGCCAGTTTGACCTTGGTACTTGCCTCCTCGATCCGCGTAGGAGGTAGCACAAACTTCGTCAGATTCAAAAAACAACATCTGTGCAACCCCTTCATTCGCATATATTTTGGCAGGAAGATTCGTGGTGTTAGAAAATTCCAAGGTGACATGTCCTTCCCACTCCGGCTCAAGCGGTGTCACATTGACAATAATCCCGCAGCGAGCATAGGTCGACTTACCCAAACAGATAGTTAATACCGAACGCGGTATTTTGAAATATTCAACCGTTCTTGCCAAGGCAAATGAGTTTGGCGGAATAATGCAGTAGTCGCCCGAAACATCAACGAAGGAATCTTCATCAAAGTTCTTAGGATCAACAGTTTTAGAATGTACATTTGTGAAAATTTTAAATTCATTGGCGCATCGGACGTCATAGCCATAACTTGACGTACCGTAGGAGATAACTCGTTCGTCTCCGGAATATCTTACCTGCTCACGCTCAAACGGCGAGATCATTTGCTGACTCTCGGCCATTCTGCGTATCCAATTATCTGATTTGATGCTCATGAATTACTTTCTCTCAGTTGGGCCATCGGGTGCAGTTAGTACCTGCTTCTAAATGTAGTCGGTATGATACGCATTTACAGTCTTTCAGCAAGGCCAGTCTTCAATCTTAAGCTCAATTATTCAAAGACAATCTCTGGTCCAGTATCACTGTCCATTGCCGCCAATTCAGTCATGACCAAGTTTCCGATATCTCGATATTGCTGGGCAATCGCATGATCTTTAAGTGCCGATACAGCGGGGATACCGCGATCACCCTGCTGTCTAATCGCAAGGTCTAAAGGCAGACTACCTAATAATTTAGTACCATAATCAGCCGCAACTTTCGCTCCGCCGCCATCGCCGAAAATATGTTCTCCATGGCCACATTGGCTGCAGATATGAACTGCCATATTCTCAACAACACCCAATACCGGAATATTAACCTTCAGAAACATCTCGATACCCTTCCGCGCATCAAGCAGAGCAATATCCTGAGGCGTGGTGACAATAATTGCGCCGGCCACCTGGGCCTTTTGCGCCAGTGTTAACTGAATATCACCAGTGCCTGGTGGCATATCTACCACCAACACGTCCAATTCACCCCATGCGGTTTGTTGCAGTAACTGCTGTAATGCACCGGCCGCCATTGGCCCGCGCCATGCCATAGGGGTTTTATCCGTCACTAAATAAGCCATCGACATCGTCGCCAGACCGTGAGCCTGTATCGGTTGGAAATATTTCTCATCAACTGCCTGAGGGCGAGTATTTTCTGCAACACCTAACATCATGGCAATACTGGGGCCATAAATGTCGGCATCAAGAAGCCCCACTCTCTGACCGCCCTGCTGTAATGCCAGCGCCAAATTAACTGCGGTGGTTGACTTGCCCACACCGCCCTTGCCGGATGCAACTGCGATAATTTTTTTTACTTGGCTTAACACAAAAATACTCCAACTTTTTACTGTTTCTAAATAAGTCGCTAAACTCATCATGGCAACTGAATTGCCGATGAAAAGTTAGCATAAAATCGCTATACTTGCGTCTTTATAATAAACGCTAAAAGATGCCTACAATGTCGTCAAAACGTCAAATTCTGGTTACTAACGCCCTACCCTATGCCAATGCTGCGTTACATCTTGGGCATATCTTAGAGTACACCCAAACTGATGTATGGGTTCGCTTTCAAAAAATGCGCGGGCATGAATGTTACTACGTTTCCGCTGATGATGCTCATGGCACGGCCATAATGCTAAAGGCTGATGAAAAAGGCATTTCTGCAGAGCAACATATCGCTGCCATGCGCACTATTCACGAGGCTGACTTTAAAGACTTTTTAATTGGTGTTGATAACTATCACTCTACTCACTCGGAAGAAAACCGAGTTTTTTCAGAGTTAATTTACAACCGCTTAAAGGCCAATGGCCACATTGCACAGCGCTCTATCACCCAGGCCTTCGACCCAGAAAAGAAACTGTTCTTGGCCGACCGCTATGTTAAAGGTACCTGCCCGAAGTGCAAAACTGAAGATCAATACGGCGATAACTGCGAAGCTTGCGGAGCAACTTACTCACCGGTTGATCTCATTAACCCTGTATCTGTTATATCTGGCGCTACGCCCGTCGAAAAAGAATCTGTCCATTACTTTTTCAAATTACCCGAGTTCACTGACTTTCTAAAACAATGGGTGAATAGTGGCACCGTTCAAAAAGAAGTTGCCAACAAGCTGGGCGAGTGGCTGGACAGTGGTTTGCAAGAATGGGACATAAGCCGTGATGCCCCCTATTTTGGATTTGAAATTCCCGATGCGCCGGGTAAGTATTTTTATGTGTGGCTGGATGCACCTATCGGCTACATGGCCAGCTTTAAAAACCTTTGTGATCGCGAATCAATAGATTTTGATCATTTTTGGAACAAGAATAGTCCCACCGAGCTTTATCACTTTATTGGTAAAGATATCGTTAATTTTCATGCACTCTTCTGGCCAGCCATGCTCAAGAGCGCCGAATATCGCACTCCCACAAAGGTGTGTGTTCATGGCTTTGTTACGGTTAACGGCAAAAAGATGTCTAAGTCTCGTGGCACGTTTATTAATGCACGTTGTTATCTGGACCATCTGAATCCAGAGTATTTACGTTATTACTACGCCTCCAAGCTTTCCGGTTCAGTTGAAGACATTGATCTTAATTTGGAAGATTTCATTCAGAAGGTCAACAGCGACTTGGTCGGCAAGGTAGTTAACATCGCCAGCCGCTGTGCCAAGTTCGTTACCAACGGTAATGATGGCATTCTTTCAGCAACCATCGAAAATCAAGCGCTGTGGGATCAAGTCAGTGGAGCTGGAGACAGTATTGCCAACCACTATGAGAACCGGGATTTTAGTAAGGCCATTCGTGAAATTATGGCATTGGCGGATTCAGCCAATGAATATATAGCGGCCCAGGAACCTTGGAAGCTCAATAAAGATCCAGACCAAAAACAAAAGGTACAGGACATCTGCTCCTTGGGTATCAATATGTTCAGAGTAATACTGACATATCTGAAGCCGGTATTGCCCGCCATGTCAGAGGCTGGTGAGGCATTCTTGAATGACAGTTTAAGCTGGAAAAGTGTTAATCAGCCACTGGTTGAGCATCAAATAAATCCATTTAAACCACTCATGCAGCGAATAGAAAAAGAGAGAGTTGACGCTATGGTTGAAGCCAGTGTGCAGGATCTTCCCAAGGCTATTGAAAACACAATCAGTGGTCCCTTAGCCGATGAGCCATTGGCTGATGAAATCAGTTTTGATGATTTTATTAAAGTCGACTTGCGGGTTGCACTCATTGTCAAAGCCGAGCATGTTGAGGGCGCAGACAAATTACTCAAGTTGACCTTGGACATTGGAGGGGAGACACGTCAGGTTTTCTCAGGAATAAAATCTTCCTATGAGCCACAATCTTTACAAGGACGGTTAACTGTTTTGGTAGCCAACTTAGCACCGCGTAAAATGCGTTTCGGAATGTCTGAAGGCATGGTGCTCGCGGCGGCAGACAAGAAGGGTATTTATCTACTAGAACCTGATAGCGGAGCTCAGCCGGGTCAGCGCGTAACCTAATAGCGCACAGCCTTACTGAAAGACGCCTACTTATGCTGGTGTAAGTGTTATTGGCAAAAAGCCCGCTGCACTGGTTATACATATTAACTAGCATCGATCACTTCCATAATAATAGGGGTCGAAAACAGGCACTATAATAAGAGCATGCAAGAATTCGCCGTCATTCTGGTCAGCTCTATTCTGATCAACAACTACGTTCTGGTGCAGTTCCTAGGACTATGCCCGTTCATGGGCGTGTCGAAAAAACTTGAATCTGCCATTGGCATGTCAGCTGCAACCACCTTTGTACTGACCCTTACTGCAATGGTCAGCTATATCGTCAATGAATTAATATTGATGCCTTTGGACTTAATTTACCTGCGCACCATCGCTTTTATTTTGGTGATTGCTGCAGTGGTCCAATTCACTAAGATGTTTATTGAAAAAACCAGCCCTCTGTTATATCGCGTACTGGGCGTTTTTCTTCCGCTGATAACTACCAACTGTGCGGTGTTAGGTGTCGCACTACAAAATGCCAATAAAGACCTCAATTTTATGCAGTCCTCCCTATATGGTTTTGGTGCCGGCGCTGGCTTCTCTCTGGTACTCATTTTCTTTTCAGCGATGCGCGAGCGACTTGCCGCTGCTGATATACCGCGCCCCTTTGAGGGGGCAGCGATTGCCATGATCACCGCGGGCTTAATGTCATTGGCATTCATGGGTTTTAGTGGGCTCGTTTGAATGATTACCCTACTCACTGATAATACGATGCTCGCCGCCCTAATCGCACTAGTGGGGCTCGGCACTCTATTTGGGGGCCTGCTTGGCTACGCCGCTGAACGATTTAAAGTCGGCAGCGATCCTATTGTTCAACAACTCGATGAGCTCTTACCTCAGACCCAATGTGGCCAATGTGGCTTTCCTGGCTGTCGTCCCTACGCTCAATCGATAGCCGATGGAGACGCCATCAACAAATGTCCTCCCGGGGGCCAAGCGACCATTAACGCCATCGCCAATTTACTCGATGTCACCGCGCCGAGTCTCGATGAAGCACATGGTGAAGAAGAAATTAGAACCGTTGCCTATATACGAGAAGACGAATGTATCGGCTGTACTAAGTGTATTCAAGCCTGTCCTGTAGATGCAATATTAGGCGCAGCAAAACTAATGCATACCGTCATTGCAGAGGAATGCACCGGTTGTGATCTCTGTGTTGAACCCTGCCCTGTCGACTGCATAGACATGTTACCCATTGTAGAAAATATTGGTCAATGGCAATGGCCTGCACCGCCAAACCCTATAGATTTAATTGCTACAACGGCCTCCGGTATGCACGAGGATGCCGCATGAGACGCATATGGGACACTCCTGGTGGGGTACATCCTCCGGACAATAAAGCGCAGTCACTGACTTCCGGTATAGGTCAATTACCGTTACCTGAAAAACTAATATTACCGCTTACTCAGCATGTTGGCGGCGCCGCAAAAGTCTGTGTTTCAGTGGGTGAAAAAGTACTCAAAGGTCAAAAATTAGCCTCTGCTAGCGCCAGTATTAGCGCTGCTATTCACGCACCTAGCTCTGGCTGGATAACGGCTATTGAGGAACGCGCCGTAGCTCATCCATCAGGCATGTCAGCGCCCTGCATAGAGATTACCTGTGATGGTGAAGATCGCTGGATAGAATGCATGGGTTATCCCGACTATAAGCAGGCAACTCCCCTACAACTGCGCAATCTTATCGCCGATGCCGGCGTTGCAGGTTTGGGTGGTGCGGGTTTCCCGTCGGCAGCCAAGCTTGATCGCGGTACACACATGCCGGTGGACACCTTGATTATTAACGCCACTGAATGTGAACCCTACATCACCGCTGACGATATACTCATCCGTGAGCGCGCTGATCAAATTATTCAAGGCATTGAGATCATTAGTCATTTATTGGGAACACCAAAGACTATTTTAATTGGTATCGAAAATAACAAACCCGAGGCCATTGCTGCGCTTAATCAGCAGTGCCAAGGCACTGGTATTGAGGTGGTGTCTTTTCCGACTAAGTACCCCTCTGGCGGTGAAAAACAACTGATCTATATTCTCACCGGTAAAGAGGTCCCCAGTGGGCAATTGCCGGCTGACCTTGGTATGGTCTGCCTAAACAGCGGCACTGCATTTGCCATCAAGCGTGCGGTAATCGATGGTGAGCCACTTATCTCACGAATCACTACCCTCACCGGTGAGGCTTGCGACATTAATCGTAACTATGAAATATTAATCGGCACTCCGGTAAGCCATCTACTTGAGCAAAATGCATTTAATCCAGATCTCTGTAGCAGACTCATTATGGGTGGTCCAATGATGGGCTTTAGTCTGACCTCTAGTGATGTACCGCTGGTCAAGACCAGCACCTGCATTTTGGCACCAAGTCATACTGAAATACCTGACGGAGACCCCGCGCAGGCGTGTATTCGCTGTGGCCTTTGCGCTGAAGCTTGCCCAGCATCATTACTGCCTCAACAACTATATTGGTACGCACGAGCAGACGACCATGAACGTCTTCAAGCGCACAATCTTTTTGACTGTATCGAGTGTGGAGCTTGCTCCTATGTCTGCCCCAGCAATATCCCTCTAGTACAATATTATCGCAGCAGCAAAGGGGATATCGTCAATGCGCGGACTGCCAAAGCCACTGCTGCTGTTGCTCGTGAACGTTTTGAGTTTCGGCAAGTCAGACTAGAGAAAGCGGATACTGTTCGAGAGACTAAGCGAGAAGCTCGGCGGCTAGCTACTGAGCAAGCAAAGATAACATCTCCGACGACAACCCAATCCAGTGGATCATCAGCTGCCGACATCATAAAAGCAGCTCAACTGCGCGGCAGTACTAGACAGGCGTCGCCGGAGCAACAAAAAGCCAAATTAGAGCGCACATTAATGGCGGCAGAAATGCGTCTAAAAGAGGCTCAACAACGACTCCTTCAGGCGACAACTAATGGCAGTGCAGACCAACAAACACAACAACTAGCCAGTGTTGAAGCCGCAAAACGTAAGGTTGAACAGACCGCACAGCGGCTGACTGAGGTAAGTCACTAATGGCCTTCAAACAGGTAAGTTCACCCCACAGTCATGCTCGGCAGAGTACCGGTCAGATCATGCAATTGGTGCTCCTGGCGACCTTACCGGGCTTGTTAGTACTTAGTTATCAATTTGGCTGGGGACTGTTAATCAATATTCTAATAGCCACTATTTCCGCTATTTCTGCCGAGGCGTTAATTCTTAAATTACGTAATCGACCCATCGAGTTTTATCTGCGTGATTACAGTGCAGTGGTCACCGCAGTGCTGCTAGGTCTCGCCTTACCACCACTCGCGCCATGGTGGTTAGTGGTGGTAGCGACGGTGTTTTCAATTGTTATCGCAAAACAGCTGTACGGTGGCCTTGGCTCCAACCCCTTTAACCCAGCAATGGTGGGCTACGTTGTTGCGCTAATTTCTTTCCCTATAGAGATGACGACTTGGGTCACACCTGTATCTCTTCTTGCAGCTGATGTCAGCCACCCAGGACTCCTAGAATCATTGGCCATTGTGTTCGCCGGTAACAGCCCGGTGGATGGCGTCACCGGAGCAACGCCACTAGATCTATTCAAGCATAGTGATGGCTTGCTGGTTGAGCAAATCTATCAGAACAACAGCCTCTTTAGCGCTGCTAGCTTTGCCGGAGTTGGCTGGGAATGGGCTAATGTGGCATTTTTAGTCGGCGGTTTAGCATTACTCAAGGCACGTATTTTTACCTGGCATGCCCCAATGGCCATGCTCGGCACCCTGGCGTTAATGTCCATGCTATTTTGGGATGGCGGCAGCTCCAATAGCCCAGGGTCACCGCTTATGCATCTATTTAGCGGGGCCTCTATGTTAGGCGCCTTCTTTATCGTCACCGATCCCGTTTCCTCAGCCGTTAGTAATCGTGGCCGCTTGATTTATGGAGCTTTGATTGGTCTCCTTGTGTATGTTATCCGCGCTTGGGGGAGCTATCCCGATGCAGTGGCATTTGCAGTGCTTCTAGGCAACTTTGCCGCACCCTTTATCGACAATTACACCGTCCCACGAACCTATGGGCACGGCCAAAGTCGCCGCGCAACCGACAAGGAGACGAGCGAATGATCTTGCAGTCAGTTCGTAAAAATGCGCTTGCCCTGGCTTTGTTTGCCCTAATAACCGCATTAGTGTTGTCATCGGTTAATAGCCTTACCGCTGACCGTATTGCCAATGCAGAGAGAATAGTTGCGCAGAAAGCACTTCTTGAGATCGTACCCCCGGATCGGCATGACAATGATCTTCTTATGGATACTCGGCCCATTCCTGAGCGGTTCTGGCCACTACTAGGCCTGGATGAGAGTGCTGATATCTATATTGCCCGAAGCAATGGCACGCCTATAGCAGCGATTATTCCCAGCATTAGTCGCGATGGATATAGCGGTGATATCGCCATGATTGTGGGTGTGAATGCTGATGGCAGTATTGCTGGGGTCAGGGTCGTTAACCACCGCGAAACTCCTGGCTTAGGTGATAAAATTGACCTGCGTAAAAGTCAGTGGATTCTCGACTTTAATGGCCGTTCTCTGAAAAATACGGCAACCTCAGCATGGGCCGTTAAGAAAAATGGTGGCGAGTTCGATCAGTTTACCGGAGCCACGATTACCCCCAGAGCGGTTATAAATCAACTAGTGAGTACCCTCAATTATTTTGAGCAAGATAAGTCACGACTGCTAAATTTAGATCAACCGCCTTTAATACAGAGTCAAAAATGAGCCAATCAACTATCAAGGAGATAACCGCTAACGGTGTCTGGCGCAACAACCCGGCGCTGGTGCAACTACTTGGCCTCTGCCCGCTATTGGCAGTCACCTCTACGGTTGCCAACGCTCTGGGGTTAGGCCTGGCAACTCTGCTGGTGCTGGTAGGCTCAAACACCATCGTGTCTCTCATTCGTAATCATGTCAGTGATGCCGTGAGACTACCGGTGTTTGTGATGATTATCGCGTCGTTTGTTACCTGCACTGAAATGCTCATGAAAGCCTATACCTATGAGTTGTATCAAATACTCGGTATTTTTGTTCCCCTGATCGTCACTAACTGCGCCATTCTTGGCCGGGCCGAAGCCTTCGCCAGTAAAAACCCTGTTGGCTTGGCCGCGCTAGATGGATTGATGATGGGCTTAGGCTTTTTACTCGTCCTGGTCGTCTTGGGAGCAACCCGAGAGTTGCTGGGGCAAGGTACTCTGTTCATCGATATGAACCTATTATTTGGCCCCGCGGCCTCCAACTGGCTCATCCAACCCTTTGGTGAGAACTATAGCTTTTTAGTATTTGTGTTGCCCCCCGGCGCATTTCTGGTCACAGGTTTGCTGATTGCTTTAAAGAATATGATCGATGACATAGCTAGGCATCGCGCAGACGCAGGGCGAGAAAAGTCTGTTAAAGGCGCAAAAAGGGTTAGAACGACCGGGCATATTAGCTAAGTAGTGCTGTTTAGTCGCTATCGATATCCTTAGCGAACAGCATATCGAGATCACGGAAGGCTTTGAACTCCAGATAGTTGTTACTGGGATCACGAATAAATAATGTGGCCTGCTCTCCTCTGCGTCCCGCAAAGCGCAAATAGGGCTCAATGACAAACTCAACTTTTGTAGTCTCTAACCGAGCCACAAATTCTTCATACACAGCCCAATCTAAAATCACACCAAAATGCGATGCTGGTACTGCGTGACCATCTACCGCATTGGTTGCCGCCGCAGGATGATCTTCAGGCGAAACCAGATGCGCCACAAGTTGGTGACCAAAAAAGTTGAAGTCAATCCAGCGATCAGACTCGCGGCCTGTTGAGCAGCCCAATGTCTCAACATAGAAGCTTCGCGCCTGCTCTAAGTCGGTGACCGGAAAGGCTAAATGGAAACGAGGTTGCCCTGGATTTGACATGATAATTAAGCGTATTTATAAGTGGGTTAGAGTAGCACTCTCGACAAACTATAAAACCTATATTTGTCGAGAGTGCGCCCTTAGGTGGTGCTTTGAACTGCCGTTACGGCATTCTGTATAGAGCACAAATCTTATTGCCTGAAGGGTCACGCAGGTAAGCCAGGTACATACTCATTGGACCACCGTCACGAACACCTGGAGGTTCTTCACAGGCCGTTCCGCCATTAGCGATACCCGCCGCATGCCAGGCATCTGCTGCTTCTGGGCTCTCCACTGCAAATCCCATAGTACTGCCGTTTCCGTGACTGGCAGGTTCACCATCAATGGGTTTGGTCAGAAGGAGGATGCCCCCATCGGCGAGATATAAACAGCGACCTTTAGGGTCGATCATGCCTGGTTTGTGGCCAATGGCACCCAATGTGGCGTCGTAGAATACTTTTGCTTCATCGATGTCATTTGCACCGAGCATAATGTGACTGAACATAACTACTCCTTATTATTGTGTCTGCTAATAATGTTGTGTTGGTGGACAAACATCCTTCGCGCTGTTCGGACAGCTGAAATAACCACCGCGATCATAGTAAGGCTCAACTCGGTAAATTTCAACCAACCTGCGACCGCTAAATTTTGAGCATACCTTCGCTGACTAAAACACTATTTCCAGAGATCCAGACTCCAGTAACATGACCCTGACGCTTTTCTGTTCGGCCATTTAGAATACTCGGCCGACCCATTTCACTGCCCTGAGATATAAGCCAATTAAAGTCACCCTCAGTAGCGCTATTGAAGTGACTCAGTAAAGCGACAAGGGCACAGTTGGCGCTTCCCGTTGCTGGATCTTCCGGAACACCATCAAGAGGAGCAAACATTCTGACTCTGACATCAAATTCGTCATGACTTTGAAAGTACAAATGAATATGTGCAATCACTCCCTGATCTGACAGTGCAGTCAGCGCTTCTAGATTAACTCGCGCTTTTTGCAACGCCTCATATGAGACAATTTCTACGAATAAAAACTCTAGACCCACAGAGGCTTCTTGAGGCTCGTGGGTGGTGCTTAGAATATCGCTCGCATCCAAATTCAGAATATTAGCAATAACAACTTTGGATACAGTTTTGCCTAACCACAGAGGTTCTGGCGCGCTTAATTCGCAGCTAATCAGCCCTTGGTGATCTTTGTTAATACTAATCGGAACAAGTCCTGCGGCTTCTTCAAAGACCACCTCTAGGCTGTTATCAAGGTTGCCAAAAGCGCCATCTTGAGCCAGAGCAAACGCCGTTCCAATATTGGGGTGGCCGGCAAAGGGGATTTCCCGAACTGGCGTAAATATCCGTACCTGTCGCGTATGACCCAGTTGTGCAGGAAAAACAAAAGTCGTCTCCGAAAAGTTAAACTCTCGAGCGATCTGCTGCATTTGAGAATCGGAGAGCCCTTGGGCCTCGGGTATCACGGCTAAAGGATTACCACTAAAGCGCTGCTTGGTGAATACATCACAAATAAAGTAACAATAGTCCATCTGAGATCCCTTTAATCTAGGTAAGAATCACCAAGGTAGATCATCCAAATCTAGGTTGCCGCCACTGAGGATAATGGCAATACGCTTGCCTTTGAATTGCTCAGGCTGATCCATTATTGCTGCCACTGGAACTGCTGCTGAAGGCTCAACAATAATTTTTAGCCTGCTCCAAATAAGTTTCATAGCCTCTACAATACGCGCTTCGGAGGTCAATAAAATATCATCGACATGCTCGGTTATAATTTCAAAATTACGCACCCCCAGGGTGCCACGTAAACCATCGGCAATGGTTTTGGGAACAAATTGCGCCACTCTGACACCCGACTTGAAGCCCTGCCAAGCATCATTAGCCATCTCTGGCTCAGCGCCTATGACCTGTATCGTGTCGAACCCTGAAGATTGCTTTACCACCAGTGCAGAGCCACCCAGCAAACCGCCACCACCCACCGGTGCCATGAGAATATCGATAGGCTGTGGAATCTGAGACAAGGTTTCCAGGGCGGCGGTACCCTGACCGGCAATAATTAAGTCGTCGTCATAGGGATGAATAAGGCGGGCATTATGTTTGTCCATCAGACTCGCCACCGTCGCTTCACGAGCTGTCATGGTCGGTTCGCAGTAGACCACCGTTGCCCCATAACTAATCACCGCATCTTTTTTAGCTTGCGGGGCATTATTGGGCATGACGACGGTACAGGGTGTTTTGCGCATAGCGGCAGCCCAAGCTAGGGCGGCACCATGATTACCTGAAGAATGTGTGACTACGCCTTTATTGAGACTATCTTGATCCATGGAAAACACCGCATTACACGCACCGCGAGCTTTGAAGGCGCCCACTTTTTGCATATTGTCGGCTTTAAAAACCAGCTCACAACCCAATAGCTTGTTCAGTTGCGAGCTTTGCAGCATTGGCGTGCAATGAATGTAAGGCTTGATGCGTGTATGCGCGTCTCTTACATCAGCAATACTGATTGGCATTGATCTATCCTTTACTAAATTGAGCCACAGTCGCCTATCAAAAAAGGAGTCCATCCCCTTGGCGGCGATACATTTAGTCTACTAGTGAAACTTAAAATTTTCGCCCAGCGTTAGCAGCGATACGCATGCGCAGTGCATTAAGTTTAATAAAGCCTTCAGCATCGGCTTGATTATAGGCACCGCCATCATCATCAAAAGTCGCTATATTGGCATCAAACAGGCTGTCATCAGACTGTCTCCCGACCACACTAACACCGCCTTTATAGAGTTTAATACGGACATCACCATTGACTACATCCTGACTTTGATCAATTGCAGTCTGTAACATCACACGCTCTGGGGCCCACCAATAGCCGTTATAAATAAGCTTGGCATAACGCGGCATGAGTTCATCTTTGAGATGGGCAACTTCTCGATCCAACGTCAATGACTCAATAGCACGGTGCGCCTTCATCATCACGGTACCGGCTGGCGTCTCATAGCATCCACGAGACTTCATACCGACATAGCGATTCTCGACAATATCTAATCGCCCAATACCATTGGCACCAGCGACAGTATTCAAATATTCGATAACCGTTGCTGGCGACATAGGTGTACCGTCAATGGCGACAATATCGCCCTTCTCATAACTAATTGTCATATAAGTAGGCTGATCTGGCGCTTCCTCTGGCGAGACTGTCCAGCGCCACATATCATCTTCGGCCTCAGACCAAGGATCTTCCAAATTACCGCCCTCATAGGAGATGTGCAGAAGGTTGGCGTCCATAGAAAAGGGGGACTTTTTACCACGTTTCATTTCCACTGGAATATTGTGCATTTCGCAATATTCCATCAATTTATCACGTGAGTTCAGATCCCATTCACGCCAAGGTGCAATGACAGTGATACCCGGCTTTAAGGCGTAGGCACCCAGTTCGAAGCGTACTTGATCATTACCTTTACCTGTAGCGCCATGCGATATAGCTTCGGCACCCGTCTCGTTAGCAATTTCAATGAGTCGCTTGGCTATGAGGGGCCGTGCAATGGAAGTACCTAATAGATACTCACCTTCGTAAATAGTGTTAGCGCGGAACATCGGAAATACAAAATCCCGTGCATATTCTTCACGCAGATCATCAATATAAATTTCTTTAACACCCAGAGCCTCGGCTTTTGCCCGGGCTGGTTCTACCTCTTCACCCTGGCCAATATCGGCGGTAAAGGTAACGACTTCGCAGTTATATTCTTCTTGTAGCCATTTTACAATGACCGAAGTATCTAAACCGCCTGAATAGGCCAAAACCACTTTTTTAACTGCTGACACGCAATAACCTCTTAGATATTGAATTAGCCCGCAATATTAACCTAAGCTCGGTGGGGATTCACTGTTTGTCTACAATTGCGAATATAACCTGTTAACAGCGTCGATTTCTGATCGATTGAACAGCTTATAGCCCCTAAAATGGAAATCAGACAGCTCAGCATCAGTTGGGAAACTGTAATAATGTCCGCCTGTCGCCTGCATTGTCTTTTCAATCTGATCACCGTGACTCAATTGAGCCACCGCAACGGCAATATTAACGCAGCCCAGATGATACATATTGAGTAAATTCAACGTGTAGGAGGCGGATACGTTTAAAGGGGCCTTTGCCACTGCAATGACTACTCCACTGTCGATCTTAGAATCATTAATGTAGTGAAGTGTCGAACCCATCTCGGCCTCATTATTAAGCATCGCACGAAAAGTGGCCATCACTCCACGATAAGCCGGCAATAGGCCAGAATGGAGGTTAATCACTCCGTGCTTGGGCAGATCAATAATCGGTTGCTGAAGAATTAAACCAAAACGCACACAGATTATTAAATCCGGTTCACAGAGCGCTATTTTTTTTAATCCCCTAGGGCTATTAATTTGATTATCACAATCAGTAAAGTCTTGAAGTTTGCACCCCAACTGCGCTGCTAGTTGCGCAAAACTAGGTCTTCCATTACCAATCACCTCACGCTCAAAGGCCGTCAGTTCGGCTAATGCAAAGGGTAATTCCTGCTCCGCACCGACTTTTTCTGAGAGAAAAACCGAAACCCTATGCCCTCTGAGTATCTTGCTGAGATAGGTCAACGCCAAATGACTAGCTAAATCGCGGTTCATTAATAGTGCTATATTCATATCAACAGTTCTAATGGCTAATTGATTACGCTTAGTTTTTCACAAAACCTGTTATGCAGCCACCATTTACGGTAGCATTCACTCCATAACAGCGGACCCTCTCTAATGGATAAAATAACTCTGATCCAACCTGATGACTGGCATCTTCACTTGCGAGATAATCAGGCCTTGAAGACCACGGTCCCAGCAGCTGCCCGAGGCTTTGGTCGCGGTATTATAATGCCAAACCTTACACCTCCAGTGACTAACGTCAACCGCGCTAGTGATTACCGCGAGCGCATTCTAGCTCAACGTCCTGAGGGTTCAGACTGGCAGCCACTGATGGTGCTGTACCTTACTGACAATACCAGCCCTGATGACATTATTGCGGCGGCTAACAGCGGCTTTATCTACGGCTGTAAGTACTACCCAGCCGGCGCCACCACGAACTCTGACTCTGGGGTGACCAATCTCAACAACATGGATGCAGTCTTTGAAACCATGCAAGAGGTGGGGATGGTTCTGCAAATGCATGGTGAAGTTACCACCCCCGATATCGATATCTTCGATCGCGAAGCCGTATTCATCGAACGTCATTTACGCCCTCTGGTGGCAAAGTTCCCACGACTAAAGATGGTCATGGAGCACATCACTACTAAGCAAGGTGCCGAGTTTGTATTGAGTGCGGGTGATAATGTCGCCGCATCCATTACCCCTCAGCATTTGCTGCACAACCGTAATGACATGTTGGTTGGGGGTATTCGCCCGCATCTTTTTTGCCTGCCTATTTTAAAACGCGATATCCATCAGCAAGCGCTAATACGTGTCGCCACCAGTGGCAGTCACAAGGTTTTTCTCGGCACTGATTCAGCACCCCACGCTCAGGGCGATAAAGAAAGCGCCTGTGGCTGTGCCGGCTGCTTTAGTCATCATGCCGCCATCGAGCTATATGCCGAAGTGTTTGAGCAAGCCGGCGCACTGGACAAACTAGAAGCTTTTGCTAGTACCAACGGACCTGACTTTTATGGCTTGCCGTACAATCCAGTGACCATTGAATTGAAAAAGCAGCCATGGCAATTGCCCGACAGTGTGCCGTTTGAAGATACTCAGGTCATTCCGTTGGGCGCGGGCACCACACTCAACTGGAAGCTGGTGGAATAATGGATATTCTCAATGAAACCACCGATACATTTATGGCCAAACGCTTCCGTGGCTTTTTGCCGGTGGTGGTCGACGTGGAAACTGGGGGCTTTGATTCCCATAGAAATGCCTTACTAGAAATTGCCGCGGTTATTCTGGAAATGGATGGTCAGGGCAACTTACAAATTAAAGAGAGCTATAGCAAAAATATTGAACCTTTTCCCGGTGCCATAGTTGAAGATGCCGCTCTAGAATTTACTGGTATTGATCTTTACGACCCAGAGAGAGATCCTGAGGAAGAAGGTGAAGCGTTGCGAGAGATATTCCAACCTATTCGTCGAGAAGTGTCGATCACTGGCTGTACACGTGCAGTAATGGTCGCGCACAACGCCCACTTTGATCTTGGATTCGTCAATGCTGCGATTAATCGTTGCGATATAAAGCGCAGTCCCTTTCATCCGTTTTCTTGCTTTGATACCGCTAGTCTAGGTGGCCTTGCCTACGGTCAAACCGTATTAGCCAAAGCCTGCAAAGCCGCAGGAATCGATTTCAACAATCGTGATGCGCACAGTGCGCTGTATGACACCATCAAAACCGCAGAGCTTTTTTGTGGCATTGTTAATCGTTGGAAAGAATTAGGTGGCTGGCCACCTAATAGCTAATTACCACTTATATGCTAACGCTTGTGGACCTTCCAGCGATATTTGGCAACTACACCCGTCGTATCCACCGCCTTCCCTTCAACATAAGCCGGTATAAAACGCCACTCTGACACAACATTTAATAGTGATCTTTTAGCTGATCTATGGGACCCATCAATGACTTTAAGATCAGCAGTCACGCCTAGTTTAGTGATAGTATATTCCACCTTGGCCCACCCTGTACCACCTATAGATCCTGGCCAATTCTGAAAAATTGCTTGGTAAAGTGTGTTTTTGTTTTCACTAGGAGCTAGGTCAACTGGGATA
>CAJJAU010000030.1 GCA_905182275.1 gamma proteobacterium HTCC2207 | reverse complement strand
ACGGTGAATTTGCGTTCCGCGGCTCGATTATTGACATCTTCCCGATGGGGGTTAAAACACCGTTCCGCATGGACCTTATGGATGATGATATTGAGTCACTGCGACTGTTTGATGCCGAATCTCAGCGTACCTTAGAAAATATTGATCAAATAGAGTTGCTTCCCGCGCGGGAATTCCCTATGGATAAGGAAGCGACCAACCAATTCTTAAATAATTGGCATGAAGCCTTCGATCATGACCCCAGTAAGTGTCCGGTCTACCGAGACATAAAAGAGGGCATCGCCCCCCAGGGCATTGAGTACTATCTGAGTCTGTTTTTTGAGCATACCGCTACTTTATTTGACTACCTTCCAAAAAATTTACTGCTGTTTGCCGATGAGGGTATCGAAGTCGCTGCTGAGCAGTTTTGGGCGGATATTAATTACCGCTACGACGAGTACAGTGTTGACCCAGAGCGCCCTATTCTAAAACCGAATCAATTGTTTTTACCGGTAGACCAGGCTTTTCAAGAAATTAAGAAACTCCCCCGCACTATTTTGGAGAAGCAAGAGCCCGTATTGGTGAATTCCAAGAACAGGCACAGCATATGTTCTGTTCCAGATGTCTCTGTAAATGCCAAACAAACCAACCCAATGATAAAGCTAGAGGCATTCTTATTGGACGATTCGAGTCATAGAGAGCCTCTGCGTATTTTGTTTTGTGCTGAGTCCTCAGGACGTCGCGAAGTGTTAACCGATCTTTTAAAAACCATTAAGGTCAACCCGACAGAAGTTGCTGGCTGGGACGAGTTTCTGAGCTCAACAGACCAATACTGCATAACGACCTACGCGCTAGATCATGGGCTATATGCACCTGAGACCAACATATGCCTTATCACTGAAGGTGAACTATTTGGTCAGCAAGTTATGCAGCGCCGTCGCCGATCGAAGGCCTCGGAGTCACCTGATTATATTTTCAAAAGTCTCGCGGAATTAAAAATTAACGCCCCTGTAGTGCACATTGAACACGGGGTCGGTCGCTACCAAGGATTGATTACCTTGGCGGTGGATAAATCAATGCAAGAGTTTTTGATGCTCAGCTATGCTAATGATGCCAAGCTCTATGTTCCGGTGTCATCGTTGCATCTAATCAGTCGTTTTGGTGGTGGAGATCAAGTGTCCGCACCACTAAACCATCTAGGCAGTGATCGCTGGGAGAAGGCTAAACAAAAAGCCGCCAAGCAGGTGCGCGATACGGCAGTCGAGTTACTTGATATCTATTCTCGGCGCGCCTCTCGCCAAGGTTTTGCCTGCGAGGCTAATGAACAAGATTACCTAGCCTTTAGTAGCGACTTTGCTTTTGAAGAAACGCCTGACCAGCAAGAAGCTATTGATGCTGTGCGTCGTGATCTGCTCAGCCCACAGCCAATGGATAGATTGGTCTGCGGAGATGTCGGCTTTGGTAAAACTGAGGTCGCTATGCGGGCAGCATTCACCTCTGTAAGCAGCGGTAAGCAGGTAATTATATTAGTCCCCACTACCCTGCTTGCTCACCAGCATTTGGAGAATTTCCGCGATCGCTTCTCGAATTGGCCGGTGACAGTAGGTGAACTGTCCCGCTTTAAGACCGCCAAAGAGCAAACTCAAGTCATTGAGGATGTCGAAGCTGGAAAAGTGGATATCCTAATCAGTACCCACAAGTTGCTGCATACCAAGGTTGATTTCAAGGATCTTGGCCTGATGATTATCGACGAAGAACATCGCTTTGGGGTTAGGCAGAAAGAAAAAATCAAGTCACTGCGTAGTCAGGTTGATATTTTGACCATGACAGCAACACCGATTCCACGCACTCTCAACATGTCGATGCACAGCATTCGAGATCTTTCCATTATAGCCACACCTCCCGCCAAGCGTCTTTCAGTCAAAACCTTTGTTCGAAAAATAGAGTCACGGCTGACAAGGGAAGCTATTCTTCGTGAGATTTTACGTGGCGGTCAAGTATATTATTTACACAACGATGTTAAGAGTATTCAGCGAGTCGCCGATGAAATCGCAACGCTAGTGCCAGAGGCAAGAATCAATATCGCCCACGGTCAGATGCGCGAACGCAAACTTGAGCAGGTGATGTCTGATTTCTACCATCAGCGTTTTAATGTACTGGTATGCACCACTATCATCGAGACCGGTATTGATATACCCAGTGCTAACACGATTCTGATTGATCGAGCAGACAAGTTTGGTTTGGCTCAACTGCACCAACTTCGCGGCCGTGTCGGTCGGTCTCATCACCAGGCTTATGCTTATCTGATGCTGCCTCAAGATAAGAAAATTACCGCCGATGCGACTAAGCGATTACAAGCCATATCCGCGGCAGATCAGCTTGGTTCTGGCTTTACCCTAGCGACCAACGATATGGAAATAAGAGGTGCTGGCGAACTCTTGGGAGAGGAACAAAGCGGTCATATACAAGCGATCGGATTTACACTGTACTTGGAGATGCTCGACCGGGCAGTCGCCGCCGTTCGCAATGGCACTAAACTGGACTTTGATGCAGCGCTGGATCAAGGCGTTGAAGTCAACATGCATCTCCCTGCACTTATCCCAGATGACTATCTACCTGATGTTAATATGCGTCTGACGATATACAAACGATTAGCGGATTGTAAAACGCCGTCTGATCTCCATGAATTGCAGGTAGAAATGATTGACCGATTTGGCTTACTGCCAGACCCGGCGAAAGTACTGTTTCAGCTTGCTGAGCTCAAACAGAAAGGTGAGAAACTGGGCCTAAAGAAAATAGAAGCAGGTCCCAATAGTGGTCGACTGCAATTTACCTCGACGACCCAGGTAGAGCCGATCACGATTATTAAAATGGTCCAGAAAGAACCAGACACTTTCCGCTTGCAAAGCAATGACCAACTGAGTTTCACTATGCCTATGGATGATGCCAAGCAACGATTTGAATCGGTGAATAATATTCTCGGCAGGCTGTTACCCGCAGCTTAATGAGTAAATGGACCTTTTGACTTTTAACATTAACCGGACTGACAATGACATACGATAATGATGGACGGCACAACGTAAAACGTCGGTTAACCGCACGTAGTGCTCTTGCATTGTTATTACTGTCAGGTATTGCATCGTCTCAGGACGCTGATAATGAAACGTTAATAGTACCGCCTGAAAATTGGTACCAGGTGGAAGTCATTCTGTTTACGCAGGACAGGAGCGCGTCTGGAGAATTGCCGCCGCAAGACTATCAGTTAAATTTTCCTGGCAGCCTTTTGCATCTAATCGATACAGAAGTGCTGGCTGCACAAAAAGCAAACGCAATCGAAGGCGCCCTGTTCCCTGACCCAGATGAGTTACCCGTAGAAGACCCCTTCCCATTTGCCAGCTTCATTCCTACAATTGAGATGGAAGATCCCGCTACTGACGTAGTCACCTCTGCTAGTAGTATGGAATCAATTTTCGATAACGTTTCAGACGTACTGGATACTATAGTTCCCCCACTAGAAATTTTCGTACCTGAATATGAGCAGCCTTTTGAACTATTGCCGATCAGCGAACGCAACCTCAATGACAGCGCACGAGTGTTGGACAGAAGAAAATATAATGTCATCTTTCATGAAGCCTGGCGTTTTGTTGTCGATGAGAATAGCCGCGACCCCTGGGTAATGGTCAGCAGTGGTAAAAAGGTTGGTGATCGCGCTGAGGTTGAAGGCGGTCTCAGATTTTATAGGGCGCGTTTTTTACATTTTGAAACAAATCTTTGGCGCCTAAACTTTGCTGATCAAGCGTCAACTGACGGTAACCATCTAATACAATTGCCTGATATACCGACAATCATCTCTACCAGCGAGTCTGAGCAGTCTTGGCGAATTGTTTTGAAGCAAGACACTCACGAAACTGCAGTGAGTGAGGATAACGCTATTAGCTTAGAGGCCGATTTAGGGGCAGATGAAAACACCACTGCCGATCTTGACAGTATCGGCACTCCTGATAGTCAGCCAAATGCTTTTGAGGACTACGAAAAGGACTTAAAAGCAGCGCTGGAGTCGGTTAGCAGTGACGTGGTCGATGCCGATATAACATCGCTGACATCGGGCGCCTTTGACGTTACTCAGATGTCAGCTGTAGAGGGTGATAGCTATGTTTTAGAGCAATTTGACCCCAACCTTAAAGATCCTCAAGAGGAACCCAGCGAGGATAAAAAATATGCCGTTTCTTCAGTGTGGCCGATAACCCAGTCTAAGCGTATTGAGGAAGAGAAGGTCTACTACCTAGATCACCCTGAATTGGGCATTATGCTGACGATTAAAAGCTATGAGCCGCAGCCTATCAATCTGGAGCCGGAGCCGGCAGTTGATCCCACTTTGGTAGTCGAGTAACCATTAAATCGCGATACAGTTTTACTGTCATTGCCGGTGATCAACAAAAATTAACTGCTCAGTATCAAATCCTAACGCTGAAGCACTTTGTATAAAGTGTTCGACAAGCTCAGCACTGACTGTCGGAGTACGCGCAAGCAACCACAGATAATCGGTGTTCATTCCTGAAATAAAAGCATACTGATAATCGACAGTATCTAATTCAAAAATAATGTAAGACCCATAGAAAGGCCCGAAGAATGACACCTTGAGATGACCTACATCGGGTGATTCAACAAAATAAGCTTTGCCCTCGGCTTCACTCCACGCTTCACCGTCTTCCTTGAATCCTTTGTTTAAAACCTCTACACCGCCGTCATCGCGCATTGAATAGGTGGCAGTAACCGAGCTCATGCCGCGTTCAAATGAATGATCCAAACGGGCTATCTCATACCATTTACCCAAATAGGCGGGTAACTGAAAGCTAGTTACTGGATAGACGCCCTCAGGCGAGCCTGTGCAGCCAAACAAACTAAGAATGGCAAGCAGGATAACGGGAAAGAATTTATTCACTAATTATTGGCCTTTCAACGGCAGAGCCTCAGGTGGCGCTTCCAAATGAACCGTTGATGTTGGGAAGGCAATTTCAGCGCCATTCGCTTCGATCACAGCCGCTACTTGCAGTAATACATCCTGTTTAATCTGATGAAATTCAACCCAGCGGGTCGTTTTTGTAAAGGTATAAATAAAGAAGTCCAGGGAGCTAGCCGAGAACTGGTTAAAGTTCACAATCATAGTCTGCTGGCTATCAATATCTTCATGCTGCAATAACATCTCGGTGACCTGATCAATAATGGTCGCCATCACTGACAAATCTGAATAGCGAACGCCAATGGTTTCGTAAATGCGGCGATTGGTCATACGCGAGGGGTTCTCAACAGAAATATTCGCAAACACCGCATTGGGTATATACAGAGGTCGCTTATCAAAGGTGCGAATTCGCGTTAACCGCCAACCTACATCCTCTACCGTACCTTCAATCTCTTTATCTGGAGACCTAACCCAATCACCCACTGAGAACGGCCGGTCTAGATAAATCATCAGTCCGCCAAAAAAGTTGGCTAGTAGATCTTTCGCCGCAAAACCTACAGCAATACCGCCAATACCACCGAAAGCCAGTAATCCAGAAATACTGTATCCAAATAACTGCATGGCAATCAGCAGTGCCGTAATAATGACTGAGGCCCTTAAAAGCTTGGCCACCGCCTTCACCGTAGTGGGGTCAACTGGGTCGGAAATAAATTCAGGACTAATTAAATTGTGCTCTGCGCGTTTAATAAAGTTAGTTAAAAACAGGGCACCAAGAACAATAACCGCTACGCGGTTTATCGGGTCAATTAACGCTTGTATTGGTGAATTCATTTTCTCTGCGGCGACAGCGGCGGCAAAGTTAATACCAAGTATCCAAACCAACCAAACCAATGGTTTTCTGGACGCCTCCACTAGGGCATCATCCCACACAGTTTTGGTTTGAGCCGCACGTTTCTCTAGCCTATCAATCATGCGATTGAGGATATAGCCCAGGCTCAGAACCACTAGAACGATTAAAAATAACTCAACGATCCAGACAAACTGTTCGCCAGCCAGGCTCACTAACCAATTTTGAAAATTTTTCATTAAACTATCCTAGCTCGTGTTTATTATTTTGTATTGCATCTAAGGGGTATCGTAAATCAACTAAGCGACGCTTGCGAGCTTCTCTATCACTACTTTTCGGCGCGGTGATTGCTCCAACTCGGCCCAAGCCACTGAGCTGTTAGATCTCATAGATTCAATGAGTGCCGAGAGTGGTGTCTGTTGTTGCTCCATATAGGCTAATACCTCGACGGCACCCTGGCGATCATTACAGACCAGAATCATATCGCAACCGGCGGCAAGAGCGGCTTTCGCCTTATCCACATAACTACCAACGATATCGGCCCCCTTCATGCTGAGATCATCACTAAAGATAACGCCGCTAAACCCTAGCTGCTCTCTCAATACCTGTTTTAACCAAAATGAAGAGAAACCCACGGAATCTGCATCAATCGCAGGAAAAGTGATATGTGCCGGCATAATCCCAGCTAAGGTCTTCGCGAGAGATTGAAAAGGCATTAAATCGTGACGTTTAAGCTGCTCCCAGCTTCGGTTATCGACTGGGGCCTCCAAATGACTGTCAGCAATAACCCCACCATGCCCCGGGAAATGCTTACCTGTGCTGGCCATGCCGGCATCTTGCATGCCCTCAATAAACGCCGTGGCAGCGGTTATAACCTTTTCGGGCTGATCGGAAAAAGCACGATCGCCAATAATAGAACTGGTATCGCGATCAACATCCAGAACCGGTGCAAAGCTAATGTCCAGCCCGCAGGCTAATACCTCAGAGGCCATGAGCCAGCCTAACTCTCGACTCAGCGAAACACCCTCGCTACCGGCACTCTCGATAAAGTCTCCCACTTGCTGCATCGACGGTATCATAGTAAACCCATGGCTAAAACGCTGCACTCGTCCGCCCTCCTGATCTACCGCTATCAAAATATTCTTCGAACAGCTTCTTATTTCCGCCACCAGAGCGCAGACCTGCTCGCGACTTACAATGTTTCTAGCAAATAATATAACGCCCCCCACCTGCGGATTAGCCAATAATTGCCGGTCATCCAAGGTAAGCGAGTGGCCGTCCACGTCCACCATTAGGCGACCATGTAACCTGCTATCACAATTTTTCAAACACGAACTCCCTTCAGTCGCTTCCACCGACAAGCGTCGATTTAGGTTGCCTTACTTGATACAACCCATATTTACCAACCACAGGGTAATGGTAACTCGAAGCACAACTGCAGCCTATAAAAAAATATACCACTCTGACAATGACATTGAGGCGCCTAACTTAAGAGCACTTGCCAATTAGCCAATACTGTATATAATCACAGTTAAACGACTGCGGAGATACATAATGGAAAGACTCACAGCCCGACAGCAACAAATATTTGATCTGATTCGAGACAATCTCGATGAAACAGGTTATCCGCCAACCCGAGCGGAGATCGCTCAAAAACTTGGCTTCAAATCGCCAAATGCTGCTGAGGATCATCTTCGAGCCCTGGCGCGAAAAGGGGTTATTGAAATGATACCCGGCGCTTCCAGAGGTATCCGCATAGTAGATCAGTATATGGGTATCCCCATTATCGGACGAGTGGCTGCCGGAGAACCGATCTTGTCTGAGCAAAACATTGAGGATTATCAGGAGGTTCCCTCGAGCACATTCCATCCCAGTGCTGATTACTTTTTACGGGTACAGGGTCAGAGTATGGTAAACGTCGGGATTATGGATGGCGACCTACTGGCGGTCCATCAACAACCAACGGCAGATAATCAACAAATTGTCGTTGCTAGAGTGGATGGTGAAGTCACCGTCAAACGACTTAAGAGAACCAAAAGCAAGCATGAAATACACCTGCTACCGGAAAACAGAGATTACTCGCCCATTTTGGTTGATTTGAGAGCTCAAGACTTTGCTATTGAAGGACTGGCCGTTGGCGTAGTTAGAGTGTCTATGTAAGAGCTATCAATGGAGCGTCTGGCGTTTGCCTTCATCCTCAGTGACTGCAGGCGCTCGATCATCATGGATTTCAAACACCGTCTGAATTCCCGCGTCCATCATACTTTTAGCAACATCGACATGCTTGCCATCAAGATCCGCAATAACAGAGGGTGAAAAGCTAATGCGGACCAATGGTTCATCTGAGCCAGCTCGCTGTAAAGCGACTTCACCGTCATCAAGCACAACAAGTTCATATTCCGTAAAGGCCATGTATATTTTCCTTCTAATATTTCCGTAGTATAGCATTGCTCAGTTTGGCTTTTTGGTCGGGCGAAAAACGTCCTAGTCAACACCGGCCATCGGACACACTAAACGCTATTTTGCACCCTTCTCTTCCGCCACCCATTTGCCGCGATTGTAAAACGCACTCCAGCCGGTAGGCTTACCGTCATTTTCACTGCGCACATACTGCTCTTTGGTTTTCCTACTGTAGCGAATAACCGTTTCATTGCCATCCGGATCTGACGCAGGTGCTTTTAATAAAAACTGATATTTCGGATCAATTTGGCTTTTATAGGGCAATAACTCATTCACCGTTGGCGCACGAGTCTCTCTGTGGCGAGGGAATTGACTAGCGGCTAAAAAGATACCCGATGCGCCATCACGCAGCACATAGTGGTCTTCGACCTTAACACAACGCAATTCAGGCATGGATATAGGATCTACCTTTGGTGGAGCGGCTTCGCCATTACGAAGTAATTTTCGGGTGTTTTTACAGGGTTCTCCGGGACTAGTTTCCCCGGTACAACCAAAGTACTTTCCAAACCGACCAGTTTTCAGCTGCATTTCACTGTGGCATTTATCACAGTCAATTATCGGTCCCTCATAACCCTTAATCACATATTGGCCAACTTCAATCTCATGGCCAATACAGTCAGGGTTGTTACCACAGACATGTAGTTTTCTAGTTTCATCAAGCAAGTAGCTGTCCATCGACGTATTGCAAAGACTGCAGCGATGTTTGTGTAACAATGACTTTGACTCTGCTTCATCATCTTCGTCAATGTTGACCGCCTCATCACCTTCGGTGAGGTTGATCGTTTGCTTGCAGCGCTCCTTGGGCGGCAATGCATACCCTGAGCAACCCAGGAAAACCCCTGTGCCAGCAGTTCTTATCATCATCGGACGCTCACACAGCCCGCAAGCGATCTCAGTTTGCGACGGAGTGTTGGGACGCATCCCCTGATCAGGCTCTTTGGCAGACCGAACTTGTTCGCTGAAATCCTTATAAAAATCATTGAGCAGACTCTTCCAGTCCAAAGCGCCCGCCGCAACTTCATCAAGGCGTTCTTCCATGGTGGCTGTAAAACTGTAATCCATGAGGTCAGTAAAACTTTCCGACAAACGGTCAGTAACAATGTCACCGATTTTTTCAGCAAAGATACGTCTGTTTTCGATCTTCACATAACCACGATCTTGAATGGTGGAAATAATCGATGCGTAGGTAGACGGTCTGCCTATGCCTCGCTTTTCTAATTCTTTGACCAATGCCGCTTCTGAAAACCGCGCTACTGGTTTGGTGAAATGTTGCTGCGGTATTAGCGTCAACATTGCCATAAGATCATTTTTCTGAAGATCAGGTAACTCGATGTCATCATCACCTTTGCGATTCAGTGGCATTACAGCCAAATAACCATCAAAGCGCGTCACTCGGCCCTTGGCTGTTAGCTCGTAGTCACCAGCCGACACGGTTACCGTGGTTGAGGTAAATTCTGCATTGGTCATCTGACAAGCGATAAATTGTTGCCAAATCAACTGATAAAGTCTGCGTGCATCAACTTCCATATCACTTAGGCTACCGGGCGCGATGTCTACATTGGACGGCCTAATAGCTTCGTGAGCGTCCTGAGCACCGGACTTACTGCTATAAACAATTGCTTGGTCCGGAAGATATTTATCACCATGACGTAACTGAATGTATTCTCGACAGGCAGCGACAGCATCAGCACTCAGATTGGTGGAGTCAGTTCGCATGTAGGTAATATAACCGCCCTCATACAACCGCTGAGCCATCATCATGGTTTTCTTAACACCAAACCCTAGTCGCGTGCTCGCCGCTTGCTGTAAGGTCGAGGTGATAAAAGGTGCTGAGGGCTTAGACTTGGTAGGCTTGTCTTCACGCTTAAGCACAGAGTATTGGGCAGGCCTAAGTGATGCCAGCGCAACATCAGCCTGATCTTTATTCACTGGCCTAAATGCCGTTCCCTTATGACGCTTGACGTCAAAACGTATTTTTACGTTATCTTGCTCGTCATCAACTTTGTTTTCCAGGTCAGCCTGAACGGTCCAATATTCCTCTGGTATAAATGCCCGAATTTGACGCTCGCGCTCGACGATCATTTTTAAAGCAACCGATTGGACTCTGCCAGCGGACAATCCTCTGCCGACCTTTTCCCACAACAGCGGTGACACCATAAAGCCTACGACACGATCCAGAAAACGCCTTGCTTGCTGCGCATCAACACGATGAGTATTGAGCGTCCCCGGTGATTCGAAAGCACTGCGTATTGCCTTCTTAGTAATTTCGTTAAAGACAACTCTCTTGTAACGACTGTCATCGCCGCCAATCACCTGGGTAAGATGCCAAGCAATAGCCTCTCCCTCTCTATCCATATCCGTCGCGAGATAGACCGTATCTGCATTCTTGGCCAGCTTTTTTAGCTCAGCAACAACCTTCTCTTTGCCCGGCAGAGTCGCATACTCCGCTTTCCAATTATTATCTGGGTCAATACCCATACTATTAATTAACTGAGATTTCGCTTTTTTCTCACGATGAATAACTTTCTGTTCCGGTGACATTTTTCGCGTCAAAGCCGCCTGCTTGGCACGCTCTTTGGGGTCGCTGGGGGTTCTATTAGCCCCGGTGGGCAAGTCCCTAATATGGCCAACGGACGATTTAACGATAAAGTCGTCTCCCAAATAACGATTGATCGTCTTTGCCTTGGCGGGTGATTCTACGATGACTAACGATTTGCCCATGAGGGTTGGTTTTCCTTATTGTGGCATCAATTTTTAACTCAGATGCTCAATACTACGTTTAATTAACTTCAAATGACGCTTTAAGTTCGCATAGTAACTTGCTACAAGCCCCTGCGGTCAACATTTATTTTCAGCATGCTGCTTTAACTGCATTAATTTTTTTGCAATCTGGCCAAGTTGCTCTTCATCCCCTCGCTCATCCCAAATCATACCAACACTGGTTGATTGCATGATGATCGCACTAACTCCTTCAGGCATATCTTTGACAATATCCTCAACCACATCGGACCAGCTACCATCGGCTTGGTGATTAAACCATTGCCAGCCTTCCCAATCAGAGGCCCACCCGCGCGTACTAAAGCGATGAAGTACCCAGGCACTGTGAGACGATTCTTGCCCACATCGGATCTTGTAGCATACTGAGCTCAGAGCACCCTCTGTTTCACGAGCCTCAGGCCTACGATGCAATGACACCTGAAGGTTTAAGCCCGCGGCGGCACTGCGTAACTGACTGATGCGTTTTTGCCGAGGCGACTGCTTGAACCACATCAACGGTGAGAGAACCACCGCTATGGCAAAAATAATTACCAACCACGTCATTTACCATTACTCTTTATAATGAAGAAAATAAAATTTGCGTTTAAAACGCTAAGTGTAGAATACTACTAGTAAACATCCATAGGGGTACATCACTATGTCATCGTATAATCATGTTTTGGTTGGACTGGATCTGTCAACAGAGTCACAGCAGGTCATTGACCGGGTAAAATTTCTGTTTGTGGGCACCGACACAAAAATATCCATTTGTCATATTCTCGAACCACTTGCCTTTACCTACGGCGGTGATATTCCTGTAGATCTGTCTGATGTGCAAACACAGCTCAAATCACAGGCTGTCGAACGACTCGCATCCTATGGCGCACAACTGAATATTGAGAGTGATGATCAACACGTTATTCTGGGCCATCCCGCTCAAGAAATGCACGCAATGGCAACCAGTGAAAATATCGGCCTGATTGTCGTAGGTAGTCATGGACGACATGGTTTGTCACTTATTTTTGGCTCAACCAGCAACTCTGTGTTGCATGGCGCTAGCTGTGATGTCTTAGCCGTACGAATTACCGAGTAGTAGTCGCCAATAGGTGATGCGCAGATGGATGTTGTGAAGAAATACTTTAGAATGGCCGCTATTACTTAACGAGTGTTTGGCCATGCTAGTAGACATTGGAGTCAATCTATCCAGTTCCAGATTTTCTGGAGACGTAGAAAATGTATTGATTCGCGCTGAAGAATCGTCTGTAAAAAAAATCATACTGACAGGCACCTCTATCTCAGAGACTGAAGCCTGTATCGAAATCTGTGAGCAATATAAAAGCCAATTCCCCGGAATGCTCTATGCCACTGCTGGCATTCATCCTCATGAGGCAAGCAGTTTCAACAACAGCGCTATTGACGCAATTGCGCACTTAGCACAACACTCCTCGGTTGTTGCTGTTGGTGAGACGGGTCTTGATTTTAATCGAAATTTTTCACCTAAAAAAATGCAAGAGAGGGCCTTTGAGGCGCAGATTGAATTAGCTGTAAATTGTCAATTACCCCTTTTCTTGCACGAAAGGGATGCGTCAAAACGTCAGCTAGAGATACTAAAGTCATATCAAAATAGTTTACCTAAAGCTGTCATTCACTGTTTTACTGGGGATAAAAAAGCCCTTTTTAACTACCTAGATCTAGATCTATACATTGGCATAACAGGCTGGGTATGCGATGAACGTCGAGGTAGCGATTTACAAAATATTGTCAAAAATATACCTCTGAATAGGCTAATGGTAGAGACAGATGCCCCTTATCTACTGCCGAGAAACATGCCTGAGCTACCAAAAAATCGATGCAACGAGCCGGCCAACCTAACCTATGTAATCGACGGTATCGCAGCACATCGTGACGAGTCGCCAAGCACCATTGCGAAAAGCTCAAGCGCCACGGCAATAGAATTCTTTAACTTAGGGTAGTCGAGCTAATCAGCCACAGGATCGCCAAGACGTACGATACCATTACTTTTGATCTGTGCACGAAGCCCGCCTTTGCCGATCAACTCAGGTAAAATACTCACAGCCAAACGCCGTTGAAGACTTGCACAGGGCTCACAGAGTCGGACGCCATGCATCTTAATGCCATTGACAGTAAAGTCCTTACCCTCAAGATCATTAAGTCTCACACCCTTGGTCACTAAGTTGCGACGAAAATCACTCTCATGAAATTTGTTACCGGTTTTTTTATTAAAGGCGTCAATAACTTCTGACTCTATGAGGGTTATTTCAAAATCTGGTTGCCCTCTATAACTAGATCTATTTTTACCTGTCTGAGAGAAATAACGGTCCCCTTCAATGCCTTTACCCGCTTTAATAGAGACACTACCGTGACCAGACATTGGGCCTCCGGCCGCTGTCGCAATATAAATACCAGAGACGCTTTTATCCGTCATAATTAACTTTCCTTTGCACCCTCAAGGCACGATCGATTGACTGTTGCGTTATGCAGACATAAAGTAGCAAAATTAAGAACGACAGACTATTTATTTTTGTCGCTGACCAACTCTCTATTGCGGTGCTTAGCACCAAGTCTCTAGACAACAAAAAAGGCCAACCTGATGTCAAAATCCCAAAATCCCGTGGCCATCATCACCGGCGGCAGTAGAGGCGTAGGAAAAGCCACTGCGCTGCTTTTAGCGTCCAAGGGGTGGAACGTTACTATAACCTGCACAAACTCGCTCAAAGCCGCTGAATTGGTCGTGGAACAGTGTAAATCTCTTGGGGTAGAGGCTCTGTCGGTTATAGCTGATGTATCGGACAACCATGCATGCCTTGAAACCGTAGAGCAGTGTTTTTTGAAATGGGGCCGTGTCGACTGCTTAATCAATAATGCCGGGACTACAAAATTTGCCTTTGATCACGGTGACTTAGACGCATTAGATGCTGAAGACTTTTTACATATCTATAAAGTCAATGTGGTGGGACCATTTCAAATGGTCAAGGCTTGCCGGCAATACTTAGTTAAAAGTCACAACCCCTGTGTGGTCAATGTTTCATCAATCGCGGGTATAAAAGGCACTGGCAGTAGTGTCGCGTATGCATCCTCAAAAGGCGCACTCAACACCATGACTAAATCAATGGCGCGTAACCTTGGTCCAATAAGAGTTAACGCGGTCTGT
The DNA here is from genome assembly GCA_905182275.1 of gamma proteobacterium HTCC2207. Taxonomy (GTDB): domain Bacteria; phylum Pseudomonadota; class Gammaproteobacteria; order Pseudomonadales; family Porticoccaceae; genus HTCC2207. The sequence goes on along the minus strand of CAJJAU010000030.1, from coordinate 5,795 downwards.
CCAGGATTTATACAAGGTGATTGGCTGAGAAAGGGGCTTGGTAGTGAAACCTACGATCGAGCGCTGGCAAATATTGAAAAAACAACTCCGCTGGGCTTAGCGGTGACGGCCGACCAAGTCGCCGACTGTATTTACAATCTCATATCGTTGTCCACCGTCGTAACAGGGGAAACAATACTGTTAGACGGCGGATATCATCTGACTGTTTAACGCTTAGGTTTTATGATGCTAGGTTACAGTTGATAAGCGACTTTTCAGACGCATTGGGGACAACCCGTGCATCATTAATGGTTATCGTGAAAGCCTCTTTACTCACCAGTACCAAAGGAGAGGTGACCTTCTTTAGATCCACCCCTACCTTAGCAAAACAGCTTAAGCTTATACCAACATTACTCCACTGACCTTCAGGTACTGACCTAAAGAACTCGGTCATATCAATCGAACCCGAACAAGGCCAACCACAATCCATTCGCTGTGTAACAATACCTTTCGGGTGCTTATCAACCTTAAATGTCATCATCAACGCCCCCTCATTGGCAACCAGGGCGCTCAAATCTGCAGGCGCTTGTGCCTGCCAATAAAACTGACTCTCATAACCACCGCTCCAATCCAACATGCGCGAGTCTTCCTGCACTATGCCATCGACAGTGGCTACTGTAAGGCCACCATAGGGTGTTGCCGTGATCTGACCCGACACCAGTTTGTGCCAATCGCTGGCATCGCCTACGTAGGCATTCCAGGGCTTGCGGTTACTCCCGCTAAAAATAATATTGGCCACGGCCTTAGCTTCACTTGAAATAGTTTCACTGAGTAATCCGAGTAAGATAGGCTCTGCGCCATAACTGAGGCCCTGACCTAGGCTGAGTAAAAGATCATCGACCGCTTGATTAGCATCTGAGGTGTTAGCTTCTTTGTTAGGCCAATCGAATGACAGACGGCCGGTAAAGTCATAGCGTATTTTATTCTCTTCATCTGCGACCAAGACATCGGCAATACCAACACCTTCAGAACCTGGAAGCCAAGCTACCACAAAGGCATCTGAGCTATTGATTTCGGCATTCATCCACAGTGGTCGTCCGGTTAAAAAGATACTGACCACAGGTATACCTTGATTCTTAAGAGATCGAATAAGCTCCAGATCTGAGGTCATTCCATCCCGGTAAATCAATGAACTGATATCACCCTGCCCTTCAGCATAGGGTTCTTCACCAAACACAACTACCGCAACATCAGGTTTCTTTGTCCATTGACCCTCTACATTTAGCTCGGTGGATCCACCGTTATCAGTGATAGCTGCATGTAACCCATCATAGATGCTAGTCGCGCCGGGGAAATCACTATTTTTATTTTCAGTGCCCTGCCATGTAATTGTCCAGCCACCATTTTGCTTACCAATATTGTCGGCGCCATCACCCGCAATAAGCACATGTTGGTCAGCTTTGAGAGGAAGAATGTTTTTAGTGTTTTTTAACAGTACCAGTGATTTTCGAACGGCATCTCTGGCGACATCTCTATGTGCTTGAGCACCCATTAAAGCAGCATTTCCGGCAACCTCACGCGAAGACGGTAGGCCTTTTTCAAATAATCCTGCTCGCAACTTAACCCTTAAAATACGTGTTACTGCGTCATCGATCCGGGACATTGGAATATCACCCGACTTTACCTTTGCGATGGTATCCTTGAGAAATGCTTTCCAATCCTGAGGCGCCATCACCATATCGATACCGGCATTGATCGCCTGATAACAACTTTTATTAGTACATCCTTCGATCTGACCAATACCATTCCAATCGCTGACTACAAATCCATCAAATCCCATTTGATCTTTCAACACATCGGTGAGGAGAAACTTGTGGCCGTGAAGTTTCAACCCGTTCCAACTGTTAAAGGAGGCCATGACGGTCTGAACATCAGCATCTATTGCCTCATAATAACCGGCCCCATGCTCTTGCAAAAGCTCATCCAGCGCCATTCTAGTATCACCCTGGTCGATGCCTCGATAGGTCGCACCATCACCAATAAAATGCTTTGCTGTTGCAATCACACGCTGTTGATTGGTGCGCAAATCACCCGGCTCGCCCTGAAGGCCCAATACGATTTCTCCAGCGTAGGATTTGATAATGGGCATCTCACTACTGTAGCCCTCATAGGTTCTACCCCAGCGATTGTCTTTTACCACGGCAACGGTCGGCGCAAAAATCCAATCAATTCCTGTGACCGCAACTTCACGAGCGGTTATTTCACCAATTTTTTTCATCAATTCAGGATCATTAGCTGCTCCGAGCCCAATATTATGAGGAAACAGTGTCGCTCCTATAACATTGTTGTGCCCATGAACCGCATCAGTCCCCCAAACTACAGGAATACCTGCGCCACCCTGAGATTTATCCAGTGAAGCCAGATAATATTGATCGGACAGTTTTAACCAGTCGCTCATCGTCGAGTTTTTTTGCTCGTTAGGGAATGACCCACCACCATTAAGAACAGAACCAAGGTGATATTTTGTAAGATCAGCAGGTGCAACCGTTTTAATTTCACCCTGGACCATCTGACCAACTTTTTGTTCGAGCGTCATGGTCTTTAAGAGACTCGCAACACGAGCTTCAACGTCCTTATTAACTGCAGCTTCAGCCCAAATTACTGCGGACCCGAAAAACGCTGTGACTAATAGCAGAGCTGCTGAACATCTTCTGAACCCTACGTTTATGGAAGTTCTCGCCGAAAAGCGGATTATACGTGGCATTAAAATCATTCCTTAGTTTATACAAGTTGCTCTGCGACCAATCATCTAGGGCAGAACGTCACAAATATGGTGCCTGTTTACAGTTTGAGCATAAAAGGCATGCAGAGACTCATAATTCCACGCCTGAATTTATACTGGAAGGGGTATGCGACAACATGTTTCTAAAGTGCGACAAAGGGGGATTATGCATGAGTGATTTATAATATCCACGGCAATATGAAGGCTAATCATGACGAAGAGTTAGCTAAATAAGTTGCGAATCGACTCTCGATAATTTCGGCTCACTTTGAGCGTTTCACCACCCGTCAATTCCAACAAACTACCGCCCTTAGGCAGCGGTGTAATACTTGCCACCCGTTTTACATTAACGATGGTCGATCGGTGGATGCGCACAAAGAGCTTATCATCCAGCTTTTGCATTAATTCACCGAGAGTGATCCTTATAATATGCGTTTCTCCTAACGCGTGAACGCACATATAATCGCCCGCCGCATCGACCCAATCAATATCATCAAACGGTATCACTTTGACGACACCGGAATCACGAACAAGCAACTTGTCTTTAATACTATCTGAGGCCGGCTCATCAACTGCAGATACATTTGGGGTCACGGCCGCTCTCTCAGCTATGGCACCAATGGCACCAATCAAAGGAGCCTTGTGGCTCTCAGTCTGACTGCCTTCTAGTCGATCAAGCGCTCTCTGTACTGCGCGCGCAACTCGCTCAGGATCAAGGGGTTTAAGAACATAATCGACAGCATGTAGATCAAAGGCATCCAACGCATACTGATCAAACGCAGTTACAAAAATCACCATCGGCATAACATCTGACTGCAGCGCTTTGATAACCTCGAAGCCATTCATACCTGGCATTTGAATATCCAGAAACATCAATTCTGGATTTAATTCAGATACTGCTTGGACTGCCTCTCGGCCATTACGAAAGTCCGCAACAACATCCACGTCATCAAATTCAGCAAGCACCGAATGTAGATATTTAAGCGCCAAGGGCTCGTCATCAACAATAATGGTCTTCAGCTTATGCATTTCATAGAATCCTTTTTATATTACTAACCATTAAAAATAAGGTCTTCAAAAGCCGACTCTTTCTTCTCGAGTGGTAACCTCATAAATACTCTAGTGCCATGAGAGTTTTTTTGATTAATTTTAAATGTGTAGCTATCCCCATAAAAGCCGTGCAACCGATCAATCGTATTTCGAAGACCTATACCGGCACTCGCGCTGTCATATTGATAAGGTGACATCCCTGGGCCGGTGTCATCTAATTCAATCTCCACACACCCATCAACAAGTATCGCTTTAATTGTGATAGTACCACCCTCTTCAGCTGGCGCAATTGCATACTTGATAGCATTCTCAGCAAGCGGCTGTAAAATAAGGCTCGGAATTCTAATTACCTCAGCCTTATGGTCAATATCAAAATGTACTGCTAATCGATCGCCGAATCGCGTCTTCTCAATATTTAGATAGAGTTTAAGCGCCTCCACTTCCTCTTTTAATGTCACTCGGCGAACCGGATCATTGTCCAAAGAGTATCTTAAAAAACTACTTAACTGGACAATCATTGAGTTGGCCTTATCTTCATCTTTACCCCGCACTAAAGCAGCAATAGCGTTGAGAGTATTGAATAAAAAATGAGGGTTTAGCTGATATCGCAGCATTTTTAACTGCGCTTCATGCGCAAATGTTTCTGCTTTCGAGCGTTTAAGTTGCTGCTCTTTGTTGTCAGCCGCAACACTCAGTAAAGCTGCATGCTCAGACTGCAGCAACTGGTAGTACTTTATTCCATGATAAAAAGCTGTCCAAGACACAAAAATGAGTATTGATCCGAACAGCCAACCGCCAAAATCTGGCCACAAGCCCTGTTCCCCAGTCATGAGCATAAAGGTCCAAATCCTTAGAAGAGCCCATAAACCTGAGCAGATAAATAATCCAAGAAATATCAAACTAAATCGACGCCAGAACGGGACATCCCAAACAGCATGAGCCAGTGGTCGTAGGGGCCAAGACACAATGATGCCCAGTGCAGATTGCACAAGCGTGTGGCCAACATAACTCAATTCAGTTTGTTGATCATACCAAACGGTGAGACTGAAGAAACTAATCAGTGACAGACCGAACCAGCCGACTAACTGCAGTACCCAAAACTGTGCGTCGGTGTTCCTATAAAATTTTGCCGCTAAGGGATGAAACTTAGTTTCAGGCATTTTAATACACACTCTTTGCAGTGAATGAATCTATCAATTTATAACATTTCGTATATCGAAGATACTACAGGATGTTAGATACATCTGATACTTCAATGCGGTGATCGTTTGCTGTTAAACTTCGCATTTTTTGGATAATGACACAATGAAAAAACAAGCACTAGACCCTGAGGCTAAAACTAAACCGCATATCATAGAGCATCTTGGCATTTCAGCACTGCGCTCAACCCACCCAGAAGTGCGTAAGTTAAAACGTCAGCAGTCTGGCCACAGCGCCCATGGCAACAAAGTCTGGCGCTCCAGTTTTGTGCTGATGGATTACCTAACTACCTACCCACCAGAACCTGCATCACAGGTTCTTGATGTTGGGTGTGGCTGGGGCCTAACGAGCATATTTTTGGCAAAAGAGTATGCCGCAAAGGTAACCGGTCTTGATATCGATTCTGGCGTTGAGCCTTTTTTGCGACTACAGGCCCAAGTGAATCAGTGTGAGATCAAATTTCAGTGTGGTGGCTTTGAAAGTCTCACCGAAACAGAATTATCGGCTTTTCATTTAATTGTCGCCGCTGATATCTGCTTTTGGGATGAAATGGTCGACCCACTGCTAGATCTTTTTCGTGACGCTCTAGCCGCAGGGGTGAAAAGAATTGTTATTGCTGATCCCGGACGACCACCATTTTGGTCACTGTGCGAACACGCCGTTGAAACGCTTGATGCAGAAATAGTAACACGCAGAATTTATGAGCCTTGGCGCACTGAAAAGTTTATTCTAGTAATAGAACGCGCATAAAAAAGCCGGGCAATGCCCGGCTTTTTAAAAGCTC
>CAJJAU010000029.1 GCA_905182275.1 gamma proteobacterium HTCC2207 | reverse complement strand
AGCTGACTGTAGTGAATACCAGGCTCATAATCGGTAAATACTCGGGCCAAATGGTAGCCTGTTTGCCGCCAATCTAACCACAGGTGGTAACTGGCAAAAGACACTAACATTGCACGCATGCGAAAGGTAATCCATCCGCGATGAACGAGACTTCGCATGCAGGCATCAATAAGGGGATAGCCTGTGCGTCCCTCCGCCCACGCTTGATAATAGCGGGCTGTCTGGCTATGAGTCTGGCGTATTCCCTCATAGGCACTGTGCATACACTCAAATTCAATACTTGGCTGGTCTTCGAGTTTTTGCATGAAATGACAGCGCCACGCTAGACGATTATTAAAGGCGGAAAAACTCCGCTTTTGCTCACCATGCTGGCTAAAGGCGGGTGTTTGTGCAAAAGTTTGCGCGGCTTTGACAACTTCGCGCACTGATAGCGAACCCCAGGTGAGATGCCCTGAGAGTCTAGAGCAGTAGTAATCTGATCGTCCCGGATTTGAAATATTCTGAACATAGTAGACCGAGCGTCGGGCTAGGAAACTATCCAGTGTTTTTATCGCTGCTCGGCGCCCGCCCTGTTGAACTGTGCCTGCAATGGTATCGCCAAACATAGGATGATCCGCAGACGGTATGTCACTAATGCTCTCTGCGACTAAGGGAGGGATGCTGCTAGGCGATGGTATAACTGGTTTGGCCATACGGGCGTTGCGTATGCTTGACCAATGATCACGACTTTTCAGCCCCCTTACTACGCCATTATGAGGAAACTCATGGAGAGGAATGTTGTTACTTGTACACCACTGAATGACTTTTTTGTCCCTCTGATAGGTCCAATCATTGCCACACTCTTCATGGGAAAAAATGCCCTTGATACTATATTTACTAGCGATGCGCTGAAAAACATCACACACTTCACCCTCTCGTACCATCAGCGGTTGACCGAGAGCCGTGGTGTCCTCTCGAAGGTCTATTAGACAATCGCGAATAAAAGACCAGTGACGACGCGAGGCAAAATTTTGTTGCCAATATTCTGGTTCAATGACATAGATAGGTAAAACTGGTATTCCGTTGCCTACTGCATGCGCGAGGGGTGCGTGGTCAGTAACTCGCAAGTCGCGCTTAAACCAGACAATGTGAATGGGTTGCTTCATTTTATAGAAATACTATGGTTAGCCTATATTAGTTCTTTAATAATGTTGCCTTTGGAACCCATCAAATTTACTGATCTAGTATTGTTAGGAAAACCTTTAAAGTTACCTCTACAAACTATGGTTAGTTTACGAGTTGATTGAGTTATTGGCTTAGTCGATAACACTGTTTTTGTTTAACAGGCACTAATGTGATGATAATAGTTAGTATTATCAAAATTTCAGTAGTCTTCTTCGTCAGTTAGACATGCTAAGCTCGTTTTTTTCACTGGTCTGAGAGTTATCTGCTGTTAAATATTCTTAAAATATTAACGTGGTTGATGTCGGGTTTGCTGTTGGCGTTAGCCACTGCCTTTACGGGCCTTATGAGACTCCTAGTAAGTCGCTTTTTGAGACCAATACCAGACACACTTTGGTAATCATTGAGGGAAACATATTAAAGGTGTTTTGGTCGAGAGAAGGGGATGCGCCAGAAAGATTGTTAGTGTCGCAGGTGGAGCTCTCTAGACCCCCTGGAATAATTGGCAAGCTACTGAGGGCGCAGAGCTATTGCGGCCTGAGCTATCCTGGAAAGGAGTCGATATGCCAGTAATGTCATCATTGCGCGGCGAAATGAATAGTCCTTTTAACGAATTGCGCGATCCCTACATACTGAGTGATGTCGATGGGAAGGAATATTTCTTTTATGCGGGTGGCGGTGAACAGGCCATTGGCATTGCTTTATTAAAATAGGCTGGGATAAGTGGGTTTTTGTCGCCCGGGTGACACCAAAAGAGGTCAGGTGGGTGTTTAATACACCCACAAAAATTATTAGAAATCATTAAGAGGAATGTCCATTATGCCATCGGCACCATTATCGTTTGCACAACAAAAATTAGATGTCTTGAACGAGCAAAATTTTACCAGCTTAGTCGATGCCTTTAATCAGGCCTGCGAGACATTTGTCGATCGCCCGGCATTCACCTGTATCGGTCAAGTATTAAGCTTTACAGACATCGAGGTTCAAAGCCGTCACTTTGGTGCTTTTTTGACGGAGTCATGTGGTCTTGTGAAGGGTGACCGTATTGCTGTTCAGTTACCCAATTTAAACCAGTTTCCAATCGTTGTTTGGGGCGCGTTGCGAGCGGGATTGACCGTTGTTAATACTAACCCAATGTATACCGCACGAGAACAGCTTCATCAGTTCAATGATTCTGGTGCCAAGGCATTGGTTGTGCTCTCTGATCTATTACCGATTACTGAGCAGGTAGTGCCCAATACCGCTATTGAGACGGTTATTGTCACCAGCGCTATTGATCTGTTGCAGGCACAGCCAACGCCCAAGTCGGCTTTGCCTAATCTTATTAGCTTGCCTGAAGCCTTGGCGCTAGGCGCTAACTTAGCCTTACCTAACGTGCAGTTGAGTATGGATGACCTCGCGGTATTGCAGTATACCGGTGGTACGACAGGCCCGGCAAAAGGCGCCGTATTGACTCATGGCAATGTTTTTGCCGGCATGCGTATGTCTAAACTGAGTGTGTCATTGGAGGGACCTGAGGACGTTATACTCATTGCGCCGATGCCGTTGTACCATATCTTCGGTTTTACCATGAACTTGATCGGTGGTTTTGTCGACGGGAGTCACTCGGTATTGGTGCCGGATCCAAGAGATATCAATGGACTTGTTGAGCTACTTAAACAATACAAATTTACCTCTATGGCTAGTGTCAATACGCTATTACAAGGTTTGATGATGCACCCAGAATTTGATCAAATCGACTTTTCTGGCGTCAAGGGCGTTATTGCGGGCGGTACAGCGTTGGTTAAAGAAATCGCCGATGAATGGCGATCTAGGACAGGCTCACAAATTTTTGAAGGTTATGGACTGTCTGAGACCACAGCAGTATTAACCTGCAACACACCAGATAATAATCGACTCGGCACCGTAGGTATCGCTATGGTTGCTCAGGAAATAAAGTTGATTGATGATCAGGGCAATACTACGCCCAACGGAGAGAGAGGTGAGATTTGCGTGCGCGGTGCTCAGGTGATGCAGGGTTACTGGCAGCGCCCAGAGGCTACAGCGGAGGCAATCGACCCAGAGGGCTGGTTCCGCACTGGGGATATTGGCATTATGAGTGATGATGGCTTTGTCAGTATTGTCGATCGATTAAAGGATATGGTGCTAGTCTCCGGATTTAATGTTTACCCCAATGAAATTGAAGATGTCGTTTACAGCCATCCTGATATTATCGAATGTGCTGTGGTAGGTGTGCCTGACGCGAAAACTGGTGAAGCGGTTAAGTTGTTTGTGGTATCAACCAATCCAGACTTAACCGAGGAGGCTTTGGTGGTTTTTTGTCGTGAGCAGTTGACGGCCTACAAAGTGCCGCGTTTGATAGAATTTAGGGATGATCTACCGAAATCACCGGTAGGCAAAATTTTGAGGCGAGAACTCCGTGACCAATAATAACAAAGAAGCAGAGCAGGGCACTCACTTTGTCCAGTCCAACGGAATTCGTATGGCCTATCAAGAGTTTGGTGATGCGGATGCGCCGACCATACTGCTGGTTGCTGGTCTCTATAATCAGTTGATACGCTGGCCGTTAGAGTTCTGCGAGCTGCTGGTAGCACGCGGCTTTAGGGTTATTCGCTTTGACAACCGTGACATTGGATTGAGTGACAAAATGGAGGGTGAGGTTGCCCCGAGTTTTCTGCGACTAGCGCTTCATTCATGGTTTGGACTACCGGTGAAAGTCCCCTACGGTTTGGACGATATGGCAGCAGATACAGTTGGTTTGCTCGACGCTCTAGATATTAAGGCAGTGCATATCGTTGGCATGTCTATGGGTGGAATGATTAGTCAGCTGGTTGCGGGGCTCTATCCGACTAGAGTACTTTCACTGACTTCTATCATGTCGAAAACTGGCGCCTTCGGGAAAGGCGCAGCCTCCCTTTCTGTGGCCAGGCAGATGGTAAAACCCATTCCCAAAGGAACCTCTGCATTGGATAATTCAGTAAAGACCCGACAGATGTTTGGTAGCCCAGGGTATTTAGAGTCAGATGAGAAAGTGGCTATAGACGTCAAGTCTGAATTTAAACGGTCTAACAATCCGGCCGGTTACCTGCGCCAAATGGCGGCGATTCGCTCGGCTCCGAGTCGTAATAAATTACTTAACGGCCTTAAAATACCAGTGCTAATTATTCATGGAAACCAAGACACACTGGTTGATGTGAGTGGAGGCATAGAGACAAAAAAACAGATACCCCATGCAAAGCTGGTTCGCTTTGAAGGCATGGGCCACACGCTCCCACAGCCACTACTGGCAGAGTTTGCCGATTTGATTCAACAAACAGCAAATACAGCAGGGACATCAACGCCTTAATCTCAAACCTGATTTTTAATATGCTTGGGTGCGTCGTCAAATGTACCAAATAGTTACATTTGACGACGCATGTCAGGATTGACTATTGGCTAATAGAGATTGAAATTTTGCCAAAATGTTTATTGTCAATTTGATGTTGAAAGGCGTCAGCTAATTGCGCTAAATCAAAGGTATCACTGATGATAGGCCGAATAGATGTAGAGTCTAAATAGTCGAGCATAGCCAGTTGCGTTTGCTGATTGGCCATAGCAACACCACTCAGACGAATCTGTTTCATGAAGATGCGTGGAAGAATAATTTCACTTACCGATGGCCCACTCAAAACACCGATGAGTGCAATGTGCCCACCGAGCTTTACGGCACGAACCGATTCTCCAAATGTTCCGCCGCCGCCAACTTCAATAACGTGGTCAACACCTAATCCGCCGGTCTTAGCGAGCACTGCTTTGCCCCACTGTGGCTCATCTTTGTAGTTAATGACTTCATCGGCACCCAACGCCTGCAATTTTTTAAGTTTCTCATCAGACGAGGAGGTGGCAATAACTTTTGCACCCATAGACTTTGCTAGTTGCAGCGCGAAGATCGAAACGCCACCAGTCCCTTGCACTAGGACTGTTTCGCCGGCTTGGAGCTTGCCATCGTTAACTAATGCGCGCCATGCGGTTAATCCCGCACAGGGCAATGTAGCCGCCTCAGCCATAGTCCAGTCTTTGGGTGTGCGGGTTATAGACTTTTCAGATATGGCGATATATTCAGTTGAGTAGCCGTCTTCGTTATCACCAATGAAACTCAGTAATTGATACTGTGGTGGCCCTTCAATCCAGTTAGGGTAACAGCAACTCATGACCGAATCACCGATGCTCCATAGAGATACACCCTCACCTACGGCAACGATTTCTCCGGCACAATCAGAGAGCACCACACGGCCGTCTTCGGTTGGAATTTGACCAAGAGCAACAAGTAGATCATGGTAATTAAGGCTACTTGCAGCCACTTTGATTATCACCTGACCTGCTTTAGCAATGGGCTTGTCGACCTCAACCACATTTAGGTTGTTTAGTCCTCCGGGACTGGCTAATTTTATTTGTCTCATGGGCATGAACCTTTAAACCTTAGTAATATCAACGGAGGCAAATTTTTACATTTTATGAGCTAGGATACAAAGTAATAATCTATGTAATTAGAATATTTCGGACGTTATCTGATGTACAAAAAATTGATGTGCATTAATAGAAAGCATTATGAGAAGGGAGGCTTAGTTGGGGTAGTGCCCCAACAGCATGTTCACCAGCATGTCAGCATGGGTTTCTATGACTTGCTCTTGCAGACAGTCAAAGCCAAATAGCAACTCACACTCAGGTTGAAATGAGAATATGGTGGCGCAACTACTAACCATAATGTAATACCAATGAGCAAATTCTCTGGAGTTAAGATCGAGCGCCTTCGATACATACTGCTGCATATAAGCACTACCAGGTTTAATATGGTTGGCTACCAGATAATCTATACGCCAAGATTTCTGGCGAGCTTCTTGCGCCATTAGGCGGCTTATTTCAGGATACTGTGCAGCCATGCGTACATGGAAGCGAATCAGCATGGCGACTCCCTCACGCGGGGACATGTCTGGCAGCAGAGAGACCCCGGTACTTCGTTGCTCTAAAACCAGGTTGAATGCGGCATCAGCTACGCATTTCCAGAAGTTTTCTTTACTGCCAAAATGATAGACAAGCATTCCGCGCTTTACTCCGGCGGCTATCTCCACGTCGCGAACCGAGGTCGCTGCAAAGCCAATTTCTGCAAACAGGGGTGTGGCAGCTTTGATCATGCTGGCACGGGCCAGTTCAGTTCTAGCCTGCGTTCGACGAGTGCGCTTAATAGGGGCTCTGATTTTTTCTTCGATACCGGAGGTCATAGTGTTATCTAAACGTGATGGGCTCCTTATTAATATAGTAAAGCATAGCTGGGTCTGCAGATTATTATATGCTTATGTATATATTCACGGCTAACTTCGAGGCCTTAGTAGTGGCATTATTTTAGCTGGTGATCTAATGGAAAAACATTAGGGAGGATTGAGGTTAACCGTTTGCCATTGGCTATTGAAAATAAAACGCAGTGATTGAATGGAGCCCAACCCTTCAATATTAACTAGATTGGTCTGCCTCTTCCATACCGATTGCAGCGCATTGGCAAATACCTGAATCTGAGGGATTGAGGGTGGTAGAGGTGCTTCCTGATAGACCCAGAAAAACTTACCATCGACTTCATGGCCGACGTAGCTGATGGCGATGGGTAGTTGGTCGCTAATCCGCAGCGCGAATTGACCTTGAATGTACTCACTAAAGCGCATTTGCGTATCGGGATCATTTATTATGTCAGTGTTACCGCCAAACAGCTTGGTTAGGGCATGTTCAGCGTCATGAATGTTAAATCTATGGCTAATCTCTAATAGACCACTGTTTTTGTTGGCCAGCACGACCGTGATACTGGTTTTTTGCTCGTGCGCACCCACATTGCCGCTAAGTATAATTAATACGGCAAGGTAGATGGCACACAAAACGTTAGGCATAAAATTCACTTTTTCTTGGGTTTTACTTTCGGCTCTTCAAGTTCAGTTTTTATGTCATGCATGATGTCTCTGCGCACCTTGTCGGTACTCTTTTTAGATTTGTAGGCATTGATTCGCGAGGGAATAATTTTGCGCGGGTAGTGGTTGTTATGTACGTTGACATCTGCTGTCTCCCAACCTGCGTCAACGGTGACAGAGCTCAGTTTGTTGTCGGTAACAATTAGCTTTTTCACCTGATGAGGCGCTCTACGCCATATTTCAGCGGGAATATACCGATCTTCTATATCGCCATTTTCATAGGTAAGTTGCAAAAGGATAGGCATTACCAGACCGCCTAAATTTGAGAACTCTAAAACATAATAGTGTTTGTCTTCTCTAACGGCTCTTTCTAATGCTGTGCGTTCCCATGGCTCAAGATCAACGAGCATTTGCTGATATTTATTGCGCTCTTTATTGGTCACGGTGAAGCGGTCATTCTGATCATAGAAATCGCTGACATCAGCGTTCTTATCAAGCCATAAAACACTGCCCTCAGCCTTGTTGCGTTCTACAAATAATGATGACGGTTTGTCTGCTTCATCCTTGCGCTGGCGCGCGAAGTCTATGTCTGGATCTTTAGTGTCCAATCGAAGTTCGGATACCTTATCAAGGGAGATATCAACATGATCAGTGGTATAGAACCAGCCGTGCCAAAACCAATCAAGGTCAACGCCGGAGGCTTCTTCCATGGTGCGGAAAAAATCTGATGGAGTAGGGCGTTTGTATTTCCAGCGCTGTGCATATTCCTTAAAGGCAAAATCAAACAACTCACGACCCATTATCACCTCGCGCAGAATATTTAATGCTGCGGCAGGTTTTGTGTAGGCATTAGGACCCAAGCGCAGCACACTGTCTGACTGAGTCATGATAGGTACTTGGACGGTTGATTTCATATAATCGGTAATGTCTCGCGGCTCAACACCCCAGGGCATCATCGGGTCCCACTCTCGTCCGGCGACACCATCAAGAAAGCTATTTAGTCCTTCATCCATCCAGGTCCATTGGCGCTCATCAGAGTTGACGATCATAGGGAAGTAGATATGGCCTATTTCGTGTATGACGACACCAATTAAAAAGCGCTTTTCGGCTTGAGTGTACGTTCTTGAGCCATCTTCATGCCAAGTTGTTCTCGGCCCGTTAAAGGTGATCATTGGATATTCCATACCGCCGACAGGACCGTTTACACTTTGGGCCACAGGGTAGGGGTAATCAAAAGAATAGCGCGAGTAAACCTCCATAGTGTGGATAACAGACTCGGTTGAATATTTTGACCACAAGTCACCGCCTTCTTTAGGGAAAAACGACATCGCCATGACTAGGGGTTGATCGTCGCCACCCTGTTGATGACCTTTGGCATCCCACATGAATTTTCGTGATGAGGACCAGGCGAAATCTCTCACATTATTGGCTTTAAAGCGCCAAGTTTGGCTATTTGTACTGGCAGTTTTTTCTTTCTCTAGCGCTTCTTCAGCAGTCACGATATAAACCGGACGCTCTGCGTCTTTGGCTGTTATTAAACGCTCTCGCTGCTGTTTACTGAGTACCTTTTTGGGGTTTTGTAATACCCCTGTGGCTGCGACTATGTGATCATCGGGTACGGTTAGGCTGACATCATAATCACCAAATTCCAGTGTAAACTCACCACGCCCTAAAAATTCTTTATTGTGCCACGCTTCATAGTCGGAATAGGCCGATACGCGGGGAAACCACTGGGCTAATAAGAATATATCATTGCCGCCATCGCGCTCATCATCTGGAAAATGCTCATAGCCGGCCCTTGCCGATACCGCATCTTCTTCAAGGATATTGAATTGATAGTCCATCTTAATCAATGTGGTTTGCCCAGGTTTTAGCGGGCTAGGTAAATCAATACGCATTTGCGCGCCAACCACAATATTAGACAATGGCTTGTTATTACTATCCCGTACATCGCTAATTTCGTAACCTGGCTCGTTATCAGCGTAGTACTGTTGTCGTCTCAACTCACCGAAGCTAATACCGGCGGGTGCATCACCATTATTCGATTTAGTGCCTGGTCCACGACGACCAATTCCAGCGAAATCACCAGACATTTCGGCCATTGAATCTGCTTTGAAGCGATTTTGTTCAAGCTGCAACCACAGGTATTTCAGAGTTTCAGGTGAATTGTTGGTGTAGCTGATCTGTTGACTTGCGCTGAGGTGCCGTTTAGTTTCGTCGAGTACCGCAGTGATTTTATAGTCAACCTGTTGCTGCCAATAGTCGCGGCCAGGTTCGCCAGAAGCAGATCTATAGCGATTTGGGGTAGGTAATATTTCTTCCAATTGACGAAATTTATCGACAAAGTCGCCTTTAGTTTGATTCACCGCGCTGGCATGTGATATTGAAGAAATGAGTGCAAGGCTGAGTAATAGTAGTTTGGAGCGCAAAATTAGTTCCTCTTTGTATAAGCAAGGTTATTTTAGACGAATCTATGCTTTACCGTATACCCAATTTGGGTTAATTGGCACTATGCAGTGCATCATTAAGTTCGACAGCAGTTTTATTGGTCAAGCACTCAACCTTTCCCGTGATGGAGTTCCGTCGGAAGAGCAGATCACTCTGCCCCGAGAGGTCTCGGGCTTTAATTTTTCCGCTAACTCCTTTGTGGTCATCCAAAAGGGTGACAATGGTGCCGCCAGTCACATAGAGACCTGCTTCAATGGTGCACCGATCTCCGAGCGATATTCCAGCGCCCGCATTAGCGCCAAGCAGGCATTTTTCACCCAGTGAAATAACTTCAGTACCGCCGCCGGATAAAGTTCCCATTATTGATGCACCTCCACCAATGTCTGAGCCTGCACCGCAGAATACACCCGCTGAAATGCGACCTTCAACCATATTCGGCCCCTGAGTGCCGGCGTTGAAGTTAATGAAGCCCTCATGCATGACGGTAGTGCCCTCGCCAACATAAGCGCCCAGCCTGACTCGGCTGGTATCAGCAATACGTATGCCAGTGGGCACTACGTAGTCGACCATTTTGGGGAATTTATCCACACAGTCTACCTGTATTGGGTTTCCCGCCATACGCGCGGCTAACGCACGATCAGGAAGCTCTTGAATATCTATGGCACCGACGTTGGTCCATGCGATATTTTTTAATACGCCAAAAATTCCTGAAATATTGGTTTGATGTGGCTTGACCAATCGGTGCGACAGCAGGTGTAGCTTAAGATAGCCTTGCGGCACTGACATTGGTGCTGCATCGCTAGAGAGCATTACAGCGACGATCTGTTTTTCTGAAGCTTGCAGGGCGAAGACAGTCTCGGCTAGTTGTTTATAGCCGTTTTGGTCTAGTGCACTTGCTAGCGAGGAAAGCTGTTGGCTCGAGGGCTCTATATCACCGTTGTTTAAATCTAGGCTTGAGGTGAGAATCGCCGCTAAGTCATTGTCTGGATTGAGCATTGGCACAGGGTAAAAAACCTCCAGCCATTCTCCAGCGGTGTTTTTAGTGCCAATACCAATGCCAAACGCGTAAAGATTGTTCATAAGATCGTTATTTTCCTGTTGGTTTTACTTAAAAATTGAGTGGTAGTGCTCTGGCTTAAAGCCGATAGTAATAATACCGTTGTTATCCAGAATAGGGCGTTTAATCATGGCAGGATTGGCCAGTAACAGTGCGGCTACATTATCACAGGTGGTGCTTTGCTGAATACTAAGATCGAGCTTGCGCCAGGTCGTGCCACGACGATTCAACACCGTTTCCCAGCCCGCGCTGTCAATCCATTGGTTTATTTGATCAATGCTTAGGCCATCTGCTCTGACATCATGAAAATTATGCTCAACGTTTTGCTCAGTTAGCCAAAGGCGTGCTTTTTTTACGGTATCGCAGTTTTTGATGCCAAATAGGGTAGTCATGGGTAATGTGTTGCTCTATTTTTGGCCTGCAATAGTAGCAAAAGTTACGCGTCATATCCGCAAATAAGCGCAGCCTTTTAGGCGGCCAAAATTGAGCACAAAAAAAGCCCCTCACAGGGAGGGGCTTTTGGCGTATTACAAACGTTAAATCTAGAATGCAAACTTCAATCTAACATAAGCCATACGACCTCGTGCATCGTGCTGACGCGAGTCATAACTAAAGTTAGCTGCATCCCATACCAACGGTGGCTCTTCATCAGTTAAGTTCAAAACACCCATAGTGATTTGTGTATCCACAGAAGACATTGTTAACTGGTAGTTGTATTGAGCATCCCAAGTAAGATGGCTGTCGATGTTACTAGAGTAGCCTGCTGGAGGAGCTGCTCGTGTAGTCTCATATGCAGCAATATAACGTGCGGTTACAGACGCTTGGTGAGCTCCAGTTTCCCAACGTAATGATGCATTAGCTTTTGTATCAGGCAACGAACGCGCAAAGTTGTCGTGGTTAAAGAGACCAACTACATCAGTTTTTTGACCATTGACCGGAATTTCATAGCTCAAGTAATGACTTAGATCGACAGTCAAGTCGAGGTTACCCAAGCTGCTCTCTGGGAAGTCATAGGCAACTTCAATATCAATACCATCAGCATTTACGGATGCGGCATTAAAGTAATTAGTGGTAATGCCGAACAGTGTACCGCCTTCAGTACGTTTGATATCAGATTGGCTTGGATCAGCAACAACTTTACCTTGAGCACTTTCAATCGTAATTAAGTTCGTATAATCCACAGCCCAGTAGTCTAAGGTCACCTGTAAGTTATCACTTGCAGACCAAACTGCACCAAGATTGATGTTGTCTGCTTCCTCAGGTTTGAGATCAGCATTTGCATTTTGCGCAACACGAATGAACGCGGTGCCACCTTTAGCGGTTCCGTCAGCATTAAAGTCCTGAATACCCTGCAGACTAACCTGACTGGCGTAAAGCTGTGCAAGCGAGGCTTCGCGATAAGAGGTGGACGCAGATGCGCGCAGGATTAAGTTATCTGTGGCTTCAAAGCGCATAGAGATCTTAGGATCAAAGGTAGAGCCCGAGTCAAGATTTTCATATCGTCCAGCGAATCCAATATCCAAAGAATCAGTAATACTACGCTGGAATTCTGCGAACATAGCCCATGCTGATCTAGATTCATCAGCATTGACACCACCGCCTAGGAACAGAAGATCCGCCGGTTTGGTTAAGTTGCCCGCAGCATCAAATTCAACTCGGCTGATATCATTACGATTTACTTCTAATGATTCGTTTCGTAGTTGAACACCCGATGCGAAGTCAAATCCACCGATTTCACCATCAACAACAAGATCGAAAACGGTTAGTGCTGTATCGGTAGCGGTTTGCTGCTCGACTGATATATAGTCGATAAGCGCCTGACTGTTGGCTAGAGGGTCAAATAGATTCCAGCTCTCATTACCATTCGGTCCACCAGTTCCTGCTATGGCGGCGGCAAATTTAGAGGTGCTGGTGTCCGGCTGAGCGCCATATCCATCATAGTTACTATGCGTCAAAGCGGTGTTGAAGTGATAGTCACCAAAATCACCGTCGAGTTCAAACGCTGCTCTGAAGTGCGTGTTGTCACGGGTTGCTAACGGTGAGTCAAAGGCTGAGCCAAGAGGGCGGCCTAACCACAACACTGGCACGCCAAACGGATTTCCCGCTTGACCAGGCATTATGGCGCGAGACGGGCTCAAATAGGATAATGCAGGATAGCTGGGGGACTGGGGATTATCCAGAACTTCAACATTGGCCCACATCGCTTCAGCATTGAATTCCATACCGTTGTCGAGATCATGCTGCAGGCTACCGAAAAGGTGTGTGCGCGTCTCTTCGTTCACGATATTGAATCTTGGTCCGTATTTAAAACCACATCGTTGGCCATTTGCTTGTGGAATAAGGATTCCACCATTTTCGATACAGCCAGCATCGGCGACGTTTTCAAATGGAGTATAGGTACCGGCATAGGCACCAGAATCAACGGTAGATGGGCCGAATAGGAGAAACGAATTGCCTAACCCTGAATTGGCATTTTCGATAAGTGTCGGACGGTCCGCACCGCTCAAGTTTGAGCGATCCATGTATTGAGCTGCAACGACAACGTTAGTGCTCTCGTCAGCCCAACCGTGCAAGAAGCTGAATTGGGTGTCTGTTTGACTGTCTGAGGTGGTTGATTGTTGAAATACACCAATCTCAGTTCCCACAAAGTCGCTTCTCGTAATATAGTTTACTACTCCCGCAATGGCATCAGACCCATAGACTGCAGCAGCACCTTCTTTAAGAACTTCCACACGCTCTATTGCAATAGCAGGAATCATACTAGTGTCGACAAAGCTAGATCCGTCATTGGCGACGGCTGCAGCCAATGTGTTGCGGCGACCATTGACGAGTACGAGAGTCGAGCCCAGTCCAAGTCCTCTTAAATTAACATTACTTGTGCCCTGCGTACTGCCAGAGGTAAATGAATCAGGTACATTCTCTGCACCAGAGTTGGCCGTCATGTTTCGAGTAATGTCGGAGATAGACATAGCACCCATTTGATCGATGTTATCTCTGTCGACAATAACGATCGGTGACGCACCGTCTTTTGCGCTCGACTTTAAGTAGGATCCCGTAACGAGTACTTCTTCTATCTTAGTGTCTGTGCCTTCTTGAGATATTGCAAATGAGCTTGCTGTTAATAACGGAATTAATGCTAAGGATGAGATCTTTTTGTACTTCATAGACTGCCCCTGATTATTTAAATAGATTTATTTTTATAAGCATTTCTACTATGCACATGTAAAAGTAGAAGTAAAGATAGACCATAATATAATGACTATTCACTGCGCAAGTACTTATCGCTTTTCGATGCAAAATGTGACATAAATTGCCATAAGTGTCAATAAGGTTTGCATGCAGTATTATTCTGTAAAACCATATCGTCATCCACTCCATCATTAAAGCCTAAACGTTATGCTTAGTTTATTTATCGATCTAATGACATATCTATTTTTGAACAATAGGAGAGGAGCGGCGTAATTATTCACCTCGGTCTAGGGCTTTTTCGCAGTAAAGGGGTTTTTTCTTTTGGGATAGCAGGTTGTGCAGATATCGCAGACACGACCATCACAGCCGCGAGCCGAGCAGAATTCACGCCCGTAAAATATAATTTGTAAGTGAAGGCTATTCCAATGGTCTCGATGAAAAAGTTGCTTTAGGTCACGCTCTGTCTGGGTGACATTTTTACCTTTGGTAAGCCCCCAGCGCTGCGCTAAGCGATGGATGTGTGTGTCTACGGGGAAGGCAGGATACCCAAACCCTTGCGACATAACCACCCCGGCGGTTTTATGGCCTACGCCCGGGAGACTCTCTAAATCCTCGAAATTAGAGGGTACTATGCCATCAAACTGGTCGACAAGAATTTTTGACAATCTTGAAATTGCAGAGGACTTTTGCGGAGCCAGTCCGCAGGGCCGCACTACTTTATAAATACTGTCCACCGGCACATGCTGCATATCAAATGGGTTGTCTGCTAATTCAAAAAGGGCCGGTGTGACTTTATTGACGCGCTCATCTGTACATTGAGCACTTAAAAGTACAGCCACCAACAGTGTGAAGTTATCTTTGTGGTCAAGCGGCACAGGAGTTTCTGGATACAGTGCAGTTAGGCGCTCTAAAATAAAGGCAGCACGCTCTGTTTTGAGCATCAGTTATTCACCTGAGGATTAGGTAGTGAACTAATAAACTGCTTAATACGCAATGCAGCCTCTACACACTCTTTGGTGCTTGCCACCAGAGCCATGCGTACCCGATTTTGACCAGGGTTAACATTGGCGCCGGGTCTGGATAAGAATTGACCGGGCAACAAAGTAACATTTTGCTGGGCAAACAGTTGTTGTGCAAAATCGATGTCATCGATGGGAGTTTTAGGCCATAGATAAAAGCTTGCTTGCGGGTCTGGAAAATCCATACAAGTAGTTAAGATTTCTGTGACGGCATTAAATTTATCACGATACAGCGCTCTATTTTTAATGGTGTGGCTTTCATCTTGCCATGCGGCTATGGATGCTTTTTGCACCGGCAGAGACATACTACAGCCATGGTAGGTTCGGTAGCTGAAAAAACTTTGGATAAGCGTTTTATCACCGGCGACAAAACCGGACCGCAAACCGGGTAAATTAGACCGCTTGGAAAGGCTGTGAAAAACGACACAACGCGAATAATCATTGCGACCTAGTTGCTCACAAGCTTGTAACAGACCAGGTGGTGGTGCCGACTCATTCAGATAGACTTCGGAGTAGCATTCATCACTAGCGACGATGAAATCGTAGCGGTCGGCAAGTTCAATGGCGTGTTGCATTTGCGCCAAGCTCATTACTGCGCCGGTTGGGTTTCCAGGAGAGCACAACTGCAATAATTGGCATCTTTCCCATACGTCTATGGGAACTGCTGACAGGTCTGGGATAAAGTCCTCAGCCGGATTACAGTCAAGGTAGTAGGGCTGTGCGCCCGCTAAGATGGCTGCGCCTTCATATATTTGATAAAACGGGTTGGGTGTAACCACCAGTGGCAGGGCTCCCATATCGTCGCGGGATATTGACGCTTGGGTGAAAGCAAAGATAGCTTCTCTAGTACCACATACAGGAAGCACCTGAGTGTCGTAATCAATACTGCCTAACTTTAGATCAAAGCGCTTTTCTAACCACTCACTAATAGCTTGCCTAAGTTCGCTGGTTCCTCTTGTTGTTGGATAGCGACCGATACTTTCAATATTGTCTATTAACGTTTGTTTTACAAAATCGGGCGCAGGATGTTTGGGTTCACCAATGGACAGTGATATGTGGCTTAGATGCGTGGGAGGATGGATGCCAGATTTCAGGTCTGCCAGCCGCTCAAATGGGTAGGGGTGTAGTTTACTTAAATCAGTATTCATGCGCTCAGTGCCGTATTTTCATATGCTGGAGTTCATTCCCTTCGACATCTTCGCGATTGCGGGCGTCTAATTCGTTGCAAATCGTCCGCTGCAGTTCCTGATTAAAGTCAGTGTCAAGTAGCGGTTGATGGTTTGAGTCGGTTAAGTAAAAGACGTCTTCGACCCTCTCGCCCAACGTTGCGATTCTAGCGTTGTATACATTAATTTCATAGCGTAAAAATATACTGGCAATATGGGCTAAAAGACCAGGTCTATCTGGCGTTATAACCTCGAGAATAGTGGCGCTAGAGTCTTTGTCATTGCGTAACGACGCCACAGTCTTTAGCGCGAAATGTTTTAGCTGCCGGGAGGTTCGTCGCTGTACATCTAAACTTATGTTTTTGGGGTTTGCGATACCTCGCTTTAAACTGGAGACGATTTTTGCACACAGTTTGATGTTTTTACCCAATGGCTCGCCATCGTCGTCTAAAACATAAAAGACATCGAAGGCTTGACCGTCGCTGGTAGTCTGTAATCGCGCGTCTTGAATGTTAAGTTGTAATTTATCGAGCACTGCGGCTATGACTGAAAATATTGTTTGTCGGTGCTTGGCATGAACAAATATTTGAGTGGCAATGGGCACTTCAACGCCCAGGTCCCGAATCAAAATAACAGGCTCATTAGGGTTGGGGTTATTGAAAACAGCTTCTGTAAAGCCGGCTATATCATCAGCACGTTCACGCAAGAAAAGTTCGTCATCCACGTCATGCCAGATGAGGAGAGCCTCACCTTGAGATATACCCTTGGTTTCTAGTCGTTGCAATACGGCGGCTTTTGCGGATGCGACCCAAGTGGCCCTTGTAGCGGGAGCACTAAGACCTTCTTGGAGGACACGTTTCGTCTCGAAGTACAAGTTATGCATCAGAGAGCCCTTCCAGTCGGTCCAAAGCTTCGGGTTAGTAGCATTGATGTCGGCAACCGTAAGCAGGTAGAGGTGTTCCAAATGCATTACATCGCCCACATGGTTGGCAAATTTGTAGATGACATCTGGATCTGAGGTGTCTTCTCTCTGAGAAACGGTTGACATTAGCAGATGGTTTTCTACTATCCAGTGCAGAAGGTCTATTTCTTCTGGCTGCATGCCGTGCCGTTTGGCAAAATCAGCTATATCGATGGCACCCAGTTTTGAGTGATCACCACCTCGACCTTTGGCAACGTCGTGGTAGAGGGCGGCGATAATTATTAACTCGGGTTTAGCGAGGTTTTTATAAATATGCGAGGCAACAGGAAACAGTTTTCTCATCTCAGGACGAACAAATCTACGAAGATTTTTAACCACCTGAAGGGTATGCACGTCCACCGGGTAGATGTGAAACAAGTCGTGTTGTGTCTGCCCGACAATGCGCCCAAATTCAGGAAGATATTTTCCAAGAATGCCGTAGCGATTCATTCGTTGCAGTTGCACAGAAAGCTTAAATGGCACGCGCAGCAGGCGCATAAATAAATCTTTGTTGGCAGAGTCTGAGCGAAAGTCATCATCGATCAAATCTCTGTGCAGTCGGATTTGCCTTATGGTTGCCGCTCGAATTCCTAAAATATTGTCGTTTTCCCCCAGAATAACAAATAGCTCGAGCAGCGCTGAAGGATTATTTTTGAACACCGATTCCTCCACCGTGTCCAAATAATTGTCACGAATCAGAAAGCGATCATTAATGACTGCGACGTGTTTGGCTTTTCCTTTCCGGTAGATAGCTTCGTCAAGATATTGCAAAAGCACATCATTGAGTCCTCTGATGGATAGAACAACCTGGTAATAGCGCTGCATGAATTTTTCAACTGCCAGCTTACCTTCACTGTCGGAGTACCCCAGCATAGTGGCAAGTTTTCGCTGGTAATCAAAAAGTAGCCGCTCTTCGGGGCGCCCAGCAATCAGATGCAATCCATACCGAACTCTCCACAGAAACTCTTCATCGCGACGAAGAGTCAAATACTCTTCCTCGCTAAGAAAACCCTTCTGAACAAGTTGAGAGCGCCGATGGACATTAAAGTGGCGCTTGGCTGTCCAGTTAGCTAGCTGTATGTCTCTCAATCCACCCGGAGCCTCTTTGACATTAGGTTCGAGGTTGTATTCTGTATCATCATGTTTGTGATGACGGGCTAGCTGTTCGTCAATTTTTCCTCGGTAAAAATTGGCTGATGCCCAGATTTTGTCAGGGCCGGTTTTCGCCAACATAGTCAATCGAAGCTGAGGGTCACCACAGATTAGACGCGTCTCCATAAGATTAGTAGCAATGGTAATGTCGCGTTTTGCTTCGCTGACACATTGCGATAACGATCTAACACTGTGGCCGATTTTTAACTGGATATCCCAAAGAAAGGTTAAAAACTGCTCGATGCTTGCCTTATGCTTGGAGGCATTATCTGTTCGCATTAAAATCAAAAGATCAATATCTGAGTGAGGGTGCAGCTCACCGCGACCATAGCCACCAACGGCAATTAGGCATATGTCCTTGTCCCAGCGGAATCTTACCCAGGCTAAGGATATCAGGAGGTCCGCAAAGCGAGCGGCTTCGTTGACCAGCGTATGGATGTCTTCCCCTTCATGAAAGCGATTGTTGAAGTGAGCCTTTGAGGCGTCAAGAGCATTTCGAAATACCGTGATTGGTTCTTGAGTTTCCAGGTCGAGAAGAAAACGCTTTTGATCAAAAAACAGAGGCGCATTCAAAAGGGTGTTTTGTGGCGGCACCAGCGATTTGGTTGGCATTAGTGACACGGCAGTAATCTCCAGATTAAAACGATTCTTCTTGGCGACCAGTAAAAATTTCACAGCCGTTAGCAGTCACAGCCATGGTATGTTCCCATTGCGAGGAAAGTCGTCCATCTCTGGTCTCGACAGTCCAGCCGTCTGATTTCAACTTGGTTGTGAACTTGCCTGCATTAACCATTGGCTCAATAGTAAAGGTCATTCCTTCTTTGAGCTCCATTCCGGTATTCGGTTTCCCGTAATGTACGATTTGTGGCTCTTCGTGGAACGCTGTACCAATACCATGTCCGCAGTAATCGCGAACCACCGAATAGTAGTTGTTTTCTGCGTGGTTTTGAATGATATGCCCAATGTCTCCGAGGCGGACCCCGGGGCCGACGATTTCAATGGCCTTATAAAGACATTCTTGGCTAACTTTTAGCAGGCGTTCTGCATGAGGCGCTACTTGACCAACACAGAACATTTTACTGGTATCCCCAAACCAACCGTCTTTGATAACGGTAACATCGATATTGATGATATCCCCATTTTTGAGGATTTTCTTATCAGAGGGAATACCATGGCAAATGACTTGGTTAATTGATGTACAGATAGACTTTGGGAAACCGTTATAACCAAGGCAGGCAGGAATTGCTTTTTGAACGTTTACAATATGATTGTGACAGATTTGGTCAAGTCTCTCTGTGCTAACGCCAGGGACCACATAGGGTTCTATTAGCTCAAGAATCTCAGCAGCCATGCGTCCCGCGACGCGCATCTTGACAAAATCATCCTTGCTACGTAGCTTTATTGTCATGTGATCTCCTTGGGCGAGTAGTCGAAGGCGTTATTGTACCCATCTTCTGCCTGTTGGGGGAATGTTCAGCGAGTTTTTGTTAGCCCATTAAAAGAATGTAGCCTGTGATTATAATGTTGGACCAAGGTTGGTAGACGAAACCGGTACATTGATAGCTTTTTTCCTTTATCTAGCGCCTGCCATATGGTATAAAGCGCGCCGTTGTAGGAATGAACCTGCAACTATTTTATAGCTAGTTAAACGACACACACGTTCCGACACGAAGGTCTGGGTGCTTGCATTGTGAATTATTGCTCTGCGGGTTGATCTTTGGGGGATGTGGAGGCTTAACCCCAAGAGGAAAAATTATGTCTATTGTCAGTATGCGCGATATGTTGCAGGCTGGTGTGCACTTTGGCCACCAAACCCGCTTCTGGAACCCCAAGATGAGTCAGTTTATTTTCGGCTCACGAAACAAAGTTCACGTCATTAATTTAGAGCACACAGTTCCAGCTTTTAACGAAGCCCTGGAAATTCTTCGTGTTGAAGCAGCAAAAGGTAACCAGATATTATTTGTGGGTACCAAAAGAGCTGCGCAGAAAATTATTAAAGAGCAAGCCGAACGTTGCGATATGCCTTATGTAAGTCATCGTTGGTTGGGCGGTATGCTCACCAATTATAAAACGATTAGAGCATCCATTCGTCGTTTTCGAGATCTAGAGTCTCAGGAAAGCGATGGTACGTTCGACAAGCTGAACAAGAAAGAAGTTCTAACGCGAACGCGTATGAAAGATAAGCTCGAGAATTCTATCGGTGGTATCAAGGATATGAATGGCTTGCCTGATATTTTGTTTGTCGTTGATGTTGATCACGAGCGTATTGCGATCAATGAGGCTAACAAGCTAGGTATTCCAGTAGTGGGTATTGTTGATTCGAATAGTAATCCGGACGGTGTTGATTACATCATTCCAGGTAACGACGATTCTATTCGAGCCATTAAGCTTTACGCTGCTTCAATTGCCGATGCAGTACTAGAAGGCAAAGCACAGTCTGCAACTATCACTAGTAAAGACGAGTTTGTAGAGCAAACTGAAGATGTTACAGCTGCACCTGAGGTCATAGCTGAGGTAGAAGCTGCTGAGCCGCAAGTCGAGGTTGTCGCAGAAGCGCCAAAGGCCGACGAAGCGGTATAACTGCTAGCGACTTTATAGTTATCTAAAGGGGGTTTTGGCCCCCTTTATTTTAAACGAAAAACACGATTATGAGAGGAATATGATGTCACAGGTAACATCAGCATTAGTAAAAGATCTGCGCGAGCGCACTGGTTTAGGAATGATGGAATGTAAGAGAGCTCTGGTTGAGGCCGGTGCTGATATCGACAAGGCAATTGAAGAGTTGCGCAAGTCGAGTGGTATGAAGGCGGCGAAAAAAGCTGGTCGTACCGCAGCTGACGGACTCGTGTCGGTGAAAGTTGACGGTGGGTTTGGTGTAGTTGTTGAAATTAACAGTGAGACTGACTTTGTTGCTAGAGACGAAGGTTTTCAAGGGTTTGTTCAAACCGTAGTCGACGCAGCTTTTGACTCCAAACAAACTGACATGGCAGCGTTGATGTCAGGTGAGCTAGAGTCTTTGAGAGAAGCTCTAGTGCAGAAAATTGGCGAGAATATTTCGCCACGTAGAGTCTCTAATATCGATGCAGCCGTGGTTGGTGGATATGTTCACAGTAACAACAGAATCGCTGTTATAGTAGGCCTTAGCGGTGGTGACGAGGCTCTTGCTAAAGATGTAGCAATGCATGTGGCAGCGGTGAATCCTGCAGTGGTGAGCTCAGATCAGATGTCTCCAGAAGTGGTTGCTGCTGAGAAGGAAATTTATGCGGCGCAAGCCAGAGAGAGCGGTAAGCCCGAGGAAATCATTGAGAAAATGATTGCTGGACGAGTGAGCAAGTTCTTAAAAGAGAGCAGTCTCGTTGATCAGCCGTTTGTAAAAGACCCTGATGTGACCGTCGGCAAATTAGTTAAGGCCGCAGGGGCAGAGGTTATATCATTTGTTCGCTATGAAGTCGGCGAGGGAATCGAAGTAGAGGAAGTTGATTTTGCGGCAGAAGTTGCCGCACAGGTTAAGGGTGCTAGCTAACTAATATTAGGAATCGTTATGACAGTTTCTGGTAATCAAAAGCAGTACAAGCGCATTCTTCTCAAGCTCAGTGGAGAGGAATTGATGGGTAGTGAGGGCTTTGGTATAGATCCCAAGGTCCTTGATCGTATGGCGTTAGAAATCGGTCAGCTAGTTGGTATCGGTGTTCAGGTCGGGCTAGTGATCGGGGGCGGTAACCTGTTTCGCGGTGCGGCATTAAATGCAGCCGGAATGGATCGTGTTACTGGTGACCACATGGGAATGTTGGCCACGGTGATGAACGCTTTGGCGATGAGAGATGCGCTGGAGCGGACTAATATATCGTCTCAAGTCATGTCAGCCATTCCTATGAGCGGTGTTGTTGAGCACTATGATCGCCGACGCGCGATACGCTACTTAAAAGACGGTGACGTTGTTATTTTTGCGGCGGGAACCGGCAATCCCTTTTTCACTACCGATTCTGCGGCCTGTTTGCGTGGTATTGAAATTAATGCTGATGTGGTACTCAAAGCGACTAAGGTCGATGGAGTCTACAGTGCGGATCCCATGCTTGACCCCAAAGCAGAGCTATATTCTAGCCTGACCTATGATGAAGTTCTGGACAAGAAGCTCGGTGTTATGGATTTGACGGCTATTTGTCTGTGTCGCGAGCACAAAATGCCTTTGCGGGTGTTCAGAATGTCTAAGCAAGGCGCTTTATTAAATCTTGTTGTCGGCGGCGATGAAGGCACGCTGATAGAAGAAGACTGAGAGATTAAATGATGATTGAAGAACTTAAGAGTGATGCAGAAGCGCGAATGTCCAAATCGTTGGACGCTCTGGCGAACGCCTTTAATAAAATCCGTACCGGTCGAGCGCACTCTAGCTTGCTGAACGGGATCTCTGTTGACTACTATGGGGTTGACACTCCCTTATCTCAAGCAGCATCGATTGTTGTTGAGGATTCACGGACGTTATCAGTTACACCGTGGGAAAGGTCGCTGGTTCCGGATATTGAAAAAGCGATAATGAAGTCTGACTTGGGTTTGAATCCATCTACCGCGGGTACAGTTATTCGTATTCCGCTCCCGGCACTGACCGAAGAAACACGCAAGACCTACGGTAAGCAAGCCAAGGCGGAAGCCGAGAATGCCAGAGTTTCTATTCGTAATATTCGGCGCGACATTCTTTCAGATGTGAAAGATCTGCTGAAAGAAAAAGATATTAGTGAAGACGAAGAACGCAAAGCTAATGATGACATCCAAAAAATAACCGATCGTTTCGTTGGTCGAGTAGACGAATCCTTGGCTGCTAAAGAAAAGGATTTGATGGAGATTTAATCTCCTTACCTGACAGGGACGCATATTCGCAAGCAATAAGAGGGGTCTCTGGTTGCTGCAATAGTGTTGGTATTATCGATATACCTTTCGCTATTTTAAAACAAACAGTGTTTGTAGATTGGATGATTAGATGCTTAAACAAAGAATAATAACCGCAGTTGGTATGGCATTATTATTTGTAGCGATGTTATTTCTATTGCCTAGTATTGGTTTTGCTATCGCCATCATACCTTTAGTTTTGATTGCGGCTTGGGAGTGGTCCAAGCTCATCAAAATTGACTCTACTGCTGGTAGAGTTGGGTACCTCATAGTATTGGTCTGTATCCTCGCTGCCGCGGCCTTTTGGTTAGGCATGCCCGATAGCTTTCAGCCTCAACGGGCTCACAACATTCTGCTTGGGGCAGCGGCTTTGTGGGCGGTAATATTCCTGTGGGTTCAAGGTTACCCGTCAAGTTCTATTCTATGGTCTCCAAGGCCTATTCTAGGCATCTTGGGTCTAATGCTTCTGACTTTTACGTGGTTGTCGGTGGTCTCTATTTTGGCCAGTGATTACGCTCAGTGGGGGTTGCTGGTCGGTGTCATCATTGTTGTTTTGGCTGACGTTGGCGGCTTTGTTGCTGGCAAGTTGTTTGGTAAGCACAAGCTAGCACCACTGGTGAGCCCAGGTAAAACGTGGGAAGGTTTTCTTGGTGGAATGGTTTTTCAGTTATTACTAATTGCTAGCTTGGCAGTATATCTCCCTGCAGAAATTTCTTTCATCAAACTGTCGCTGTTAGTATTTCCCGTCGCGCTTTATTCGGTGGTTGGTGATTTGTTTGAAAGTATGGTCAAACGTAACAGCGGTGTGAAGGATAGCGGCGCTTTGCTTCCCGGTCATGGCGGCGTCTTGGATCGCATTGATGGCATCATGGCAGCGCTGCCGTTATATGCGCTTGTGCTCGGGGTCTATTCCTCTTGATACTTCAGCAGATAACAGTACTGGGCGCAACGGGGTCTATTGGCGTTAGCACCCTGGATGTGGTGGCTCGTCATCCTGAACGTTATAGCGTTTTTGCACTCTCCGGTAACACCAAAGTGAGTGTGCTGGCCGAGCAGTGTAGAAAACATCGACCACGGTACGCTGTGGTAATGGATGATGATACTGCCGTTCACCTGAGGGGTCTGTTGGCGACTCTAGATACGCCTATCGAGGTACTTGTTGGCACCGATGCTCTTTGCGCGGTCTCCAGCGATAGCGAGGTCGATATAGTGATGGCTGCTATTGTCGGTGCAGCGGGTCTTATGCCGACCCTGGCTGCAGTCAATGCTAACAAAAAGGTGTTGTTGGCCAATAAAGAATCCTTGGTAATGGCCGGACACCTTTTTATGCAAGCGCTCAAGTCTTCGTCGGCGGTTTTGCTGCCTATCGACAGTGAGCACAATGCGATTTTTCAATGTTTACCGCAAAATAAGCACGATTTGTCGGCAATTGGGGTCAGTAAACTATTATTGTCGGCTTCCGGTGGTCCATTTCGAGGTTGGTCAGCTGATCAAATGAAAAATGTAACCCCTGAGCAGGCTTGCGCTCATCCAAATTGGAGCATGGGGAATAAAATTTCGGTTGATTCGGCGACTCTGATGAATAAAGGGTTAGAGTTGATTGAAGCGTGTTGGCTGTTCGATATGCCGGCAGATCAGGTCGAGATAGTGGTCCATCCGCAGAGTATTATTCACTCGCTTGTTCAATATATTGACGGGTCAGTTATTGCTCAATTAGGTAATCCAGATATGCGTACACCGATCGCTCATGCACTTGCATGGCCTGAAAGAATTGACTCTGGTGTGAAGGATTTAGATTTATTCGATGTTTCTCTTCTTGAATTTGAGCGTCCCAATTTTGCCGATTTCCCATGTTTAGAACTTGCATGTGAGTCTGCTCGTATAGGCCTTGATGCACCCGCAGTGCTCAATGCTGCCAATGAAATTGCGGTCCAAGCTTTTTTAGATCGGCGCATTGGTTTTACTCAAATTGCCGATGTTGTCAAAGAGTCGCTGTCTAATGCTATATTTAGTGAACCTCGGTCACTTATTGCAGTCCAAGAGTCCGATACAAAAGCTCGCAGTTTTGCCGCTGCCTACGTTTCGAGGATAGAGTCTTAGATGCTGGATATAAGTTTGACGATTTTTTATACGTTTATTGCACTTGGCACATTAGTGACCTTTCACGAGTTCGGTCATTTTTGGGTGGCTCGGCGCTGTGGTGTGCGTGTAGAGCAGTTTTCTATTGGCTTTGGAAAAGCGCTTTTCAAGTGGCATGACAAACAGGGTACCGAATTTATTTTCGCCATTCTGCCTCTAGGGGGCTACGTTAGGATGCTTGATGAGCGTGTGGGTGACGTAGCACCCGAGGATGCTCCTTTCGCCTTTAATAGGAAAAGTCCTTTACAGCGCTTGGCAATAATCAGCGCGGGTCCAATAGCCAACTTCTTGCTGGCTGGGGTGATTTTTTGGTTCATTTTTCTAGGGGGCGAGCGCGGTTTGACGCCAGTGATTGGCGAAGTTAAGCCTACATCAATTGCCCAACAATCCGGTTTTGAATCGGGTATGGAGATCGTCGATATTGCCGGTAATCCGACGGATTCATGGGCATCTGTGTCCCGAGAGTTATTCGACTATATTGGGACTAGCGGCAATATTCCTTTTTCAGTGACTTATCCTGATAGTGCTATTCGCTATGAGCTACTTGTCCCGGTTGTTGACTGGTTAGCTAAAGAAGAAGCACCTATGCCGCTTAGAACACTTGGGATCTCACCGCCTTTTGTTCTTGATTCACTGTCTATTTCCAAAGTTGTTGAGGCCGCTGCAGGTGATAGAGCAGGCTTATTGGCGAATGATCAGCTCATGGCGGTTAATGATGTTGCCATAACCTCGGTTAGTGTATTTATTGACCAGATTTCTGAGAGTACCAATGAGTCTCTCAAGTTAAGTATTGAAAGGCTTGATGCGGATGGAGCTGTCAGTAATCTAGATATATATGCCACTCCAGAGAGTGTCATGAGAGAAGGCAGGAAAGTCGGGCAGTTAGGTATCCAGTTATCTTCGAGTGTTACCTACCCAGAATCGCTGATAACAGAAATTGAATATGGCCCTCTCAGCGCTATACCCAGGGCATTTCAAGAGGTTGTTGATAACTGTATTTTTGTCGTTAAATCGGTTGGTAAGTTAGTCTCTGGTAACCTCAGTCCTAAAAATCTGAGTGGACCGATCACCATTGCTAAAGTCGCGGGTGATACTGCACGTTCGGGCATGGATAATTTTATCCGCTTTGTCGCTATTCTGAGTATAATGCTTGGCGTGATGAACCTGAT
The DNA here is from genome assembly GCA_905182275.1 of gamma proteobacterium HTCC2207. Taxonomy (GTDB): domain Bacteria; phylum Pseudomonadota; class Gammaproteobacteria; order Pseudomonadales; family Porticoccaceae; genus HTCC2207. The sequence continues at coordinate 18,187 of CAJJAU010000029.1, read as the reverse complement.
GCCTATTCCCGTCTTAGATGGGGGCCACATAGTGTTCATTTTGGTCGAAGTAATAAAAGGATCTCCAGTCTCTGAACGGATTCAACTTGCTGGCTATAAGGCAGGGTTTGCAATGCTTATAAGCTTGATGGTATTTGCCACATTTAATGATCTCATGCGTCCATTTTGAGTTCTCTTACATCACTTCCTCACTAGGGTTATAGATTTTAATGAAGCAACTGCTAATTGGTTTGATTGTATTGTTTTTGATGACGTCTACTGTGTCTTATGCTGACGATTTTCAGGTTTCAGATATACGCATTGAGGGCCTTCAGCGTGTGTCTGCGGGGACAGTATTTGCTGCACTGCCAATCAGTGTGGGTGATACCGCTGATGACACCACGGTCCGAGAAGCGACAAGATCGCTTTTCCGAACGGGCTATTTTGCTGATGTCATTATGGCTCGCGAGAATGGCATTTTGGTCATTGGTCTGGTGGAGCGCCCAGCGGTAACTGAAATCAACATTGAAGGTAATAAGGCGATCGAAACCGACCAGTTGATGGACGCTCTCCGCGATAATGGGTTGGCCGAGGGTCAAATTTTCCGTCAAGTAATTTTGGAGGGTATGAGCCAAGAATTACAAAGACAGTATGTTTCCCAAGGGCGCTATGGTGCGCTTGTGCAAACTGAAGTTAAAGAGCTTCCGCGTAATCGAGTTGCCGTCAACATCGATATTGATGAGGGTGATGTCGCTAAAATTCGCCATATTAATATTGTCGGTAATAGTAATTTTGCCGAGCCGACTCTTCTTGAGCAATTTGAACAAAATAGAACTGGCTGGTTGTCATGGATTACCAGCGATGACAAGTATTCTAGAGAAAAGCTGTCGGGAGATTTAGAAACCCTTGAAAGTTGGTATTTGGACAGAGGCTATCTAAAGTTTCAAGTGCTCAGCACACAGGTCTCGGTAAGCCCCGACAAAGAGTCTGTTTTCATTACCATTAATGTTGATGAGGGGGATGTTTACACGATTAGTGGTATAGATCTGGCCGGTGACATTATTATTCCTGAAATTCAGGCTCGTGCGCTGGTCCTGTTGCGGGAAGGGGTCATATTCTCCCAGGCATTGATGACAGCGTCCAGCGACTACATAACGCGGCGACTAGGTAATGAGGGATACACATTTGCCGAAGTTGAAGGGTATCCTGAGATTGATGAAGATACCAAAACGGCTACTGTCACTTTTTTGGTGAAGCCCGGTATGCGCGCCTATGTAAGACGTATCGAGTTCCGGGGGAACACCAAAACAGCCGATTCTGTCTTGAGGCGTGAGATGCGCCAAATGGAAGGTGGCTCGGCTAATAACGCGCTTATTGAGATGTCTAAAGTTCGCTTAGAGCGGGTGGGTTTCTTTAAGGAAGTGAGCGTAGAAAACATTCCAGTTGCGGGAACTAATGATCAGATTGATGTAGTCTACACCGTAGAGGAGCAACCCTCCGGCTCGGTGGGAGCTAATCTGGGTTATTCGCAGGGCTACGGTTTGCAGTTGGGTGCTAACCTGACTGAAAATAACTTTTTCGGCACAGGTAAGCAGGTGGGTGTTGGTATCAATAAGAGCGCATACCAGAGCTCGCTTAATTTCAGTTATTCTGAGCCTTACTTTACAGTCGATGGCGTGAGTGCCGGCTACAGCATTTATTTACGAGAGACCGATTATAGTAAACTTAGGTTGCAGCCGTTTTCTCAAAATACTAAGGGTGCAAGTGTCACTTGGAGCTACCCCGTATCTGAGGTGCAGCGCATCGGGTTTGGTTTCACCTTTGAGGAGCTAGAGTTAGATCTGGGCGACTATACGAGCTCCCCGGTTATCGAAGACTTTGTTGCAGCTAATGGTGATTGGTTCCGTTCGCTTAATTTCAACATCAATTGGGTCAAATCTACATTGAATCGAGGAATCTTTGCTACTCGTGGAACATCACAGCGACTTGGTATTGATTTGGCTATGCCAGGGTCGGGGTTGGAGTTTTTTAAACTGACCTATAAGGCGACGCATCTACGCGGGCTGACACGGGACTTTACACTCAAGTTAAAAGCCGATCTTGGGTATGGTGAAAGTTTTGGCGACACTAGCCAAATGCCATTCTTTAAGAATTTTTATGCCGGTGGTTTGGGCTCCGTTAGGGGTTATGAGAAATACTCACTAGGGCCCCAGAATAGTATGTCTCAGGGATACTCTCGAGCTCGCCCAGTGGGTGGTAATGTTCAGATTGTCTTAGGTGCTGAGGTTATTTTCCCTCTACCGTTTGTTAAAGATCAACGCTCTGTCCAGTCAGCGATATTTTTTGACGCAGGTAATGTTTTTAATACCAAATGTGGTGATCTTGAGGTAAATTGTTATAGCCCTGAAGAGGGTGAGCTGCGTTACTCGGTCGGTCTGGGTGCAACTTGGTTAAGCGGTTTTGGTCCGATTACTTTTAGTATCGCCAAACCCCTTAATTCAAATGAGGCTGATCAAACAGAAGTTTTCCAGTTTTCGCTGGGAAATCAATTTTAATTTAATATTAGGTTTGGAGAAGTGTTGTGAGAAATTTGAAAGGGTTCGTTTTACTGTTAGTTGCTGTACTGGGTTTTTCGTCGGTCGCTTCTGCCGAGGACAAAATTGCAATAATTGATGTACAGCAGGCTATGTTTGCCTCTGATTATGCGCAGGCGAGTGTTAAGCAGTCGATCGAAAGTGCAGATTTTGTAGCGTTAAAGGCTAAAGCCGAAGGCTCTGCGGCAGATTTACAAGCAATGTCTAAAGAAGCTGAAGCGAAACGCCTAACTTGGTCTGCAGAGGAGGCCGCTGGACATCAGAAGAGAATGTCCTATGCGAAAGCCGACTACGACTTAGCGGTGCAGAAAATTCAAGGTGAGCAAAAGCAATTGCAGCAGAAAGTATTACAGGATTTGTCTCAGGTATTTCAGCAGGCGCTTACCGAAGTGATACAAGAGGAAGGTGTTACCTTGTTGCTACGAGCTGAATCAGTTTTATCTGCTAGTGCTGAGAACAACCTTACGGCAAAGGTAGTTGACCGTCTAAATCAAAAGACAAACGCAGTTAATGAAGAGAAATAATGGCCTTTTATGAGTGTCGAGTTTTCGCTGAGTGAAATAGCCGCCTATCTCGAAGCAGAGATCAGGGGTGAGTCTGAGCTAAGAATAACTGGCCTAAGCACGCTGCAAGAAGCGGGTGAGGGTCAGTTGGCTTTTTTAGCCAATCCCAAGTATGCAAAACAACTATCTGAGACGCGCGCCTCGGCAGTGATATTGACTGCTGATAAAGCAGCCGATTTTAAGGGTAACTGCTTAATCGTTGACCAACCTTATCTTGCCTATGCCCGTATTTCTAGCTGGTTCGAGACGTCAACTTTAAAACCTGCATTGATTCACCCCAGTGCCGTTATAGATTCGAGTGCTATAGTGGCTAAGGATGTCTATATCGGGCCAAATGTTGTTATAGAAGCGGGTGCTGAGATTGCCTCAGGTTGTCATATTGCTGCCAATAGCTATATTGGTGCAAGATCGTCTATAGGTTCAAATGGTTATATCGCGGCTAATGTATCAATCTACCACGACGTGAGAATTGGTGAGCAGGTTCGTATTCATAGCGGCAGTGTGATCGGCGCGGATGGTTTTGGTATAGCACCTAAGCCGGACCGCAGTTGGGAAAAAATACACCAAATTGGTGGTGTCACAATAGGCAATGACGTGGAGATTGGTGCCTGTACTACTGTTGATAGAGGCGCTTTATCAGACACCAAGTTGGGTGACGGCGTTAAACTGGATAACCATGTTCAGATAGCTCACAACGCCGTGGTGGGTGATCATACAGCTATGGCCTCGTACTCTGGCTTGGCCGGTAGCGCAAAGGTAGGCCGGTATTGCATCATGGGTGGTGATGCCTGCATTGTTGGGCACGTGACTGTGTGTGACAATGTGCAGCTAACTGCACGCACATTAGTGACTAAATCGATTTCCGAGCCAGGGTCCTACTCCTCAGGTTCTACGCCGATGATGCCCACGACAGAATGGCGTAAAAACTCCGTACGAATTGGACAATTAGATGCGCTGGCTCGACGTGTAAAAAAGCTTGAGCAATAAAATCGATTACACATTGGGCTGACTGGGAAAATTAAAGGGCGGACTGTCCATCTATAAAAGCAATTGGGAACGTTTATGAATGTTAATGAAATAATGGGTCTACTTCCGCACCGATATCCTATGTTGTTAGTGGATCGAGTGGTTGAGTATGTACCAAACGAGCGTATCTTGGCATACAAAAACATTACTGTGAATGAAGAGGTCTTTAACGGACACTTTCCCGGTGCGCCTATATTTCCCGGAGTGATGACGATTGAGGCTCTTGCCCAAGCGTCCGGCATTCTGGGGTTCTTGTCCACTGGCACTACCGCAGACGATGGCAAGCTATACTTGTTTGCCGGGGTTGATAAAGTAAGATTCAAGAGACCCGTAGTGCCTGGCGATAAATTAATGTTGTCTTCAGAGGTTGAGGCGGTAAAACGCAATATCTGGAGGTTTAAAACAGTTGCTACTGTGGATGGTGAGATCGCCTGCGCCGCAACTTTGTTGTGCGCTTATAGAGATAGAGAAAAATTTCAGTGATTCATGAAAGTGCAGTTATTGATCCTTCCGCGGTGATTGGAAAAGACGTCACTGTTGGCCCCTGGACGACTATCGGGGCTAATGTAGAGATTGGTGATAACTGCAATATAGCGTCACATGTGGTCATTAAAGGCCCAACAGTAATAGGCAGTGGCAATACCATTTATCAATTTTCAAGCGTTGGAGAAGATACGCCAGACCTAAAATATAAGGGAGAACCCACTCGATTGGTAATCGGGGATAATAATACGATTAGGGAAGGGGTCACCATTCATCGTGGAACTGTCCAAGACAATGGAGAGACAGTCATTGGCAGTGATAATCTTTTTATGGCGTATGTCCATGTCGGACATGATTGCGTGATAGGCAATCATGTTGTTATGACCAATAATGCTGCGGTTGCAGGGCATGTGCATGTTGGAGATTGGTCAATTTTATCTGGGTTCGCCATGATTCATCAGTATGTCAGTTTGGGCGCTCATTGTTTTATTGGGCCAGCAGCATTCGTTTACCATGACGTTCCGGCGTATGTGACGGTTTCGGGCAGTCCTGCAGAGCCGAGGACTATTAACCGCGAGGGGTTAAAACGTCGGAACTTCTCAGTGGAACAAATTGCAATGGCTAACAAAGCTTATAAGATCTTGTATCGACGAGGTTTACGCTTGGAAGAGGCTGTCAGGACTATTGCCGATCTTGGCGACGATCCGGTGATAACCATGTTCATTGATTCTGTTGAGCGCTCGACTCGCGGCATCATTCGCTAGCGTATGAGTTCTAATTCCCCTGTTTTTGCCATGGTTGCCGGAGAGACTTCCGGAGATCTGCTTGGCGCTGATTTAATTCGTGGTCTAAAAACGATCTATCCTGATGCCATTTTTGAAGGTATTGGTGGTCCAAAAATGCAGGCAGAGGGCTTTTACTCCTTATTCAGTATGGAGCGCTTGTCAGTGATGGGCTTGATAGAGCCTTTAAAGCGTCTTCCAGAGTTACTGCGTATTCGCAGGGCGATTGTAGACCGGTATAAGGAATCGCCGCCCCTGGCATTTGTGGGTATAGATTCACCTGATTTTAATACCAATATAGAGCTTAAATTACATCGTGCTGGGGTTAAAACCGTGCATTACGTAAGCCCGTCGGTTTGGGCATGGCGTCAGGGGCGGATTAAAACGATTAAAAAAGCCGTTGATCTAATGTTGACGCTGCTGCCCTTTGAGGCAGAGTTTTATTCGGAGAGTCAGATCCCTGTGCGTTTTGTCGGTCACCCGCTAGCTCGCCAGATTCCTATGAGATCAAATAGGCTAGCGGCCAAGAAACAATTGGAACTTATTAGCGACAAACCTGTTTTATGTCTTATGCCTGGCAGTAGGGCAGGTGAGGTTGCGCTTTTAGCAGAATTATTTATAGCGGTAGCTGAGCGCGCAGGAGATTCAGTACCCGGGCTACAGCTGGTTATTCCTGCTGCAAACGAGGCTAGATATGAGCAGCTTAAAGGAATTCTGTCGTGCTACAAGCACCTCAACATAAAGCTACTGCGACAGCAATCACACCTCGCTATGGCGAGTTCGGACGCGGTCCTTTTGGCCTCTGGAACTACCGCTTTGGAAGCAATGTTGTTTAAAAAACCAATGGTAGTTAGCTATCGGTTAGGGGCGATTACTCATGCTTTGGTTGCTCCGTTTATCAAAACCCCCTTTGTGTCTATTCCCAATCTTTTGGCGGGTGAAATGTTAGTCCCTGAATTAATACAGTCCGATGCAACAGTAGAGGCTTTAACCGCTGCGATAATCGATGCGCTTGATACTGATAAAAATAAACCACTGATTGAGCAATTTGATAGGCTGCACAAGCTCCTTGATATGGATTCTGCTGCTATCGCGGCTGAAGCTATTCATCAGTTGGTATCCTCATGACACCTTGGGTGAGGCCCAAGGGTATTTTATGCCTAGCGGGAGTGGACGAGGTGGGACGTGGCCCACTTGCTGGTGATGTGGTCACAGCAGCGGTTATATTACCTGAAAATCATCAAATTGAAGGTCTAGCCGATTCCAAATCACTGAGCGCGAGACAGCGAGAAAATCTCTATGATGATATTGTTGGGCAGGCGGAATGTTGGTGTGTTGGGAGGGCCTCGGTAGAAGAGATTGATCGTTTTAATATTTTACAGGCAACCTTAATGGCTATGCGTCGCGCGGTACTTGGTCTAACACTGAAGCCTGATTATGTAGTTGTTGACGGTAATCGATTACCGCAATGGGAATACGCCAGTGAAGCGGTGGTAAAAGGGGATGGGCGTGTTGAGGTGATCAGCGCAGCTTCAATCATTGCCAAGGTCGTACGAGACGCCGAAATGCATGCTTTTGACAGTGAATATCCAGGATATGGTTTTGCTGCAAATAAAGGCTACGGAACGCCTCAGCATCTGGAGGCACTGCAACGATTGGGGCCCACAGCGATTCATCGGCGCTCATTTGCACCGGTTAGCAACGAGTGGAAGGTTGAGCAAGAACCGCTATTTTAAAGCTTGGTGTTTTTGGTTTTTGCGCTCTTTTCCCGGTTTTCTATCTATTTGTAAATAGACTGTAAGTATAAGTTCGGAAAATACTAGTAAGTGCTTGAGTTAAATACATACAAGCTTTACATTCGGTTGATTATGTAATTATTTTGTTCTGAGGGGATAAAGTTTGAAATACGCTAAAATTACCGGATGGGGAAACTATGTCCCGCCGGTTATTATGACTAATGATGATATGGGTAAAATAGTAGACACTAACGATGAGTGGATATTCTCTCGCTCAGGTATAAGACAGCGGCACTATGCCCATGTATCGACAGGAAAGATGGCATGGTTGGCATGTGAACGCGCTCTAGCGGCAGCGGCGGTAGACGCTGAGGATATCGATTTAATTATTTTAGGGTCCACCAGTGCCGAAGAAATTTGTCCCAATACGGCTAGTTATATTAAAAATGAACTGGGTGCCAAAAAGGCCGCCGCGTTTGATTTGAATTCCGCCTGTACTAGTTGGTTTTATGGCCTAAATGTTGCGACTGACATGATAAGAGCGGGTTCAATTAGCAAGGCTCTAGTGGTGGGTTCAGAGCGGATTTCACTGGCTATGGATTGGCAAAAGCGAGAGTCATGCTTCTTGTTTGGGGACGGGGCCGGGGCCGTTTTGTTAGAGGCTTCTGATGAGAGAGTCGGCTTAGTCTCGTCGCACATGAGTTGTATTCCTGATAGTCGTGAGTGTCTTCACCTGCCGAGCTGGGGTATGTCCCCGATGCATTTTACCGATGATATATTTATATCGCTTAACTTTGAGGGGCAAGAGATCTTTAAAAGCGCGGTCAAAGGGATGAGCGACTCTATTGCTAACGTACTTGAGCGAGAGGGTTTAACGCCTGACGACATTGATTTGTTCATCCCTCATCAAGCAAATATTAGAATCATCCAAGCTCTTGCAAAACGCCTTAATTTCTCAATGGACAAGATTGTCGTTCGTATTGATGAATATGCTAATACTTCTGCGGCATCCATACCGCTGGCGCTATGCGATGCGCTCGCAGACGGCACTATCAAGCCGGGAATGACAATCCTAACCGCGACCTTCGGTGCTGGGCTAACTTGTGGTGCTGGAATCATTAAATGGGGCGATCAAGTGGCTCCGGCCAATAATAGTGATAAAAGTATTCCTGAGTTCGATGGAACTGTTTTCGACCTAATGGCTGACAGTTTTGCCCATTATGGGATCGATGCTAAACACCTGTTAACTAAAGCGTAAACATGTCTGCAAAATTTGTTCATTTAAGACTTCATTCGGAGTACTCGCTAGTTGATGGTCTAGTGAGAATAAAGCCGCTTGCGGCAAAGGTTGCATCGCTAGATATGCCTGCCGTCGCCTTAACTGACTTTAATAATTTTTTTGGGTTGGTGAAATTTTATAAGGCTGCGCAGGGTGCAGGTGTTAAGCCGATCCTCGGCGCTGAGGTTTTGGTGCTTGATGAGTCTGGCGAAGGTGCATTGACCCAGCTGGTATTGTTGATTATGGACAATGTCGGTTATAAAAACTTAACTTGCCTTATTTCCAAGGCTTATCAAGAGGGTCAACGCCAGTCGGTTCCGACTATCAGGCTTGATTGGTTGGCAGAGCTTGGCGACGGCCTTATTGCACTATCTGGAGGTCGTCTGGGTGAAGTGGGTGTTGCCCTTGTATCTGGCCGTAAGGTGGATGCACAGCAGTCTCTAACTCGCCTGATGGGGTTATTTCCAGATCGGTTTTATCTCGAGTTACAACGTACTGGCCGGGCGGATGAAGAGGACTATATCCATGCGGCAGTTGCGCTTGCTGCTGGCTCTAATTGTCCAGTAGTCGCTACAAATGATGTACGATTTATTGATAGAGACGAATTTGAAGCCCACGAGGCACGTGTTTGTATCTATGAGGGCAGGTCTCTTGACGATCCGCGTCGAGAGCGTCGATATTCAGAGCAGCAATTTCTGCGCAGTAGTGATGAGATGGCCGAGTTGTTTGCGGACATTCCTGAGGCTTTAGAAAATACGCTGGAGATTGCCAAGCGATGTAGTCTTGATCTCAGGCTTGGGGAGTACTTTCTGCCTGACTATCCCATTCCTGATGGTAAGAGTATCGAAGAATTTTTTATCGATGTTTCTAAAGTAGGCCTAGAAGAACGATTAGCGGCACTATTTGATCCTTTGTCAGCGGATTTTAAAGATAAGCAGGTCCTGTACGCTGAACGTTTAAAGTTTGAACTCGATATTATTATTGAGATGGGCTTTCCGGGTTATTTCTTAATCGTCATGGACTTTATTCGCTGGGCTAAGTCCAATGATATTCCAGTCGGCCCGGGTCGGGGCTCTGGCGCCGGTTCACTGGTTGCCTACGCGCTAAAAATTACTGATTTAGACCCCATTGAGTATGACTTGCTATTCGAACGATTTCTCAATCCAGAGCGTGTTTCAATGCCTGACTTCGACATTGATTTTTGTATGGAGGGGCGAGATCGAGTGATTGCCTATGTGGCAGAACAGTATGGGCGTGATGCGGTATCTCAGATTGTTACCTTCGGCACCATGGCGGCGAAAGCTGTGGTGCGAGATGTTGCTCGGGTGCAGGGTAAGTCCTATGGTTTGGCTGATAAGTTATCGAAACTAATTCCGTTTGAAGTCGGAATGACACTTGAGAAGGCAGTTGAGCAGGAAGATGATCTCAGTAAGTTTCTTAAGTCAGATGATGAGGCTGCTGAAATATGGTCAATGGCACTACAACTTGAGGGTGTTGCCAGAAACTGTGGAAAACATGCCGGTGGTGTCGTTATTGCGCCAACTAAAATAACGGATTTCTCGCCTATCTATTGCGACGAACGTGGATCAGGCGTGGTGACTCAGTTCGACAAAAACGATGTCGAAGATGCCGGATTGGTAAAGTTTGATTTCCTCGGTTTACGGACTCTGACGATCATTGATTGGGCTGTAAAGATGATCAATAAAAAGCGTGCAGAGGGTGATGAAGAAGCGCTAATACTCGAAAAAATTCCGCTTGATGATCCGGCTACCTTTGCGATGATGCAACGTGCGGAGACCACTGCAGTATTCCAGCTAGAATCCCGAGGTATGAAGGAATTAATACGTAAGCTGGGGCCTGATCGATTTGAAGATATTATCGCACTGGTAGCATTGTTCCGGCCGGGTCCGTTGCAGTCGGGCATGGTAGATGATTTTATTAATCGTAAAAAAGGGCGTGCTGAGGTTAGTTATCCGCATCCACAATATCAGCATGAATGCCTTAAACCCGCACTTGAACCCACTTATGGGGTAATCCTCTACCAAGAGCAAGTCATGCAAATTGCTCAAGAAATGGGTGGTTATACCCTCGGTGGTGCTGATTTGTTGCGTCGCGCAATGGGTAAAAAGAACGCCTCTGAGATGGCTAAGCAAAGAGATTTGTTTGTGCAGGGAGCCATTGGTAAGGGGTTCGCCAATAATTTGGCCTCCAACATTTTTGATTTGATGGAAAAATTTGCTGGTTACGGATTTAACAAATCACACTCAGCAGCCTACGCATTAGTGGCTTACCAAACTGGATGGTTAAAAGCGCATTATCCGGCTGAATTTATGGCTGCCACTATTTCTTCGGATATGGATAAGACCGATAAGGTTGTTACCTTTATCGACGAATGTCGGGCAATGAACCTCGATTTGTTACCTCCTGATGTTAATCACGGGCAGTTCCATTTCAGTGTTGATCAGCAGGGAAGTGTGATCTATGGTTTGGGTGCCATAAAAGGTCTTGGCGAAGGGCCGGTGGGGGCAATTATTGCTGCTCGCACTGAAGGTGGAGCCTTTAAAGATTTATTCGACTTTTGTGCTCGCGTTGACGGCCGTAAAGTTAACAAACGTGGTCTCGAGGCAATGGTTCGTGCCGGTGCATTTGACGAGATAGGCCCCGAGGGCGAAATAGGCTACCGGCGTGCCGTCATGTTAGCCTGTATGGATGAGGCGGTTAAATTAGCCGAGCAGCACGCGAGAAACAAAGTCAGTGGAATGGGAGATTTGTTTGGCGAATCGATTGTTGATAGCGCTTCGGAGATTAATTATAACGCCTACTCAGCTGTTCGTACTCTCTCCGTTAGGGAACGCCTGAATGGTGAAAAAGAGACCTTAGGTCTTTACTTAACCGGGCATCCGATTGATGAGTATGAAGACGAGCTAAAGGTTATGGTTCCCAATAGGATCGTTAATCTAAGACCGGGTAAAGACGCTGAAACCGTATCAGGAATGGTAGTAGGGATGCGTATTATGAAGAATAAGCGCGGAGATAGCTTTGCTTTCCTTACCCTGGATGATAAGAGTGGTCGCATTGAACTATCTGTCTGGGCTGATAAGTACACCGCTTACCGCGATATTATTTCCAAGGATGCCCTACTCGTCGTCAAAGGTGCGGTGTCTGAGGATAGCTTCACTGGAGGCTTAAAAATGGTTGCTGAGTCAATCCAATCTATTTATGAGGCTCGATGCAGTAAGTTACGTAGCCTTGAACTAAATATTACAGCGGGTCGTGATGACTGGGTCCAGCAGGTACACACTACGCTGAGTGCTTACAAAGACGGTAACTGTGCGGTAACAGTGGATTACCTTCAACCGCATGCTAGTGGAACTCTCAAGTTGGGTAGTCAGTGGAAGGTACAACCAAGAGATGAATTGATTAGTCGACTAAGGCAACAATTTGGCAAATCCAGTGTGTCTATGCGCTATGATTAAACCATTGGTAGCCAAGAAATATGTAGATGTTAAAATACGGTTTCGCATCACCTAGTTAGTTAAATAGAGAAAATTATTACGATGAACCTAGATTATTTGTCCTTTGAGCAGCCAATTGCCGAATTGGAGGCCAAGATTGAAGAACTGCAGTTAGTTGGTAATGATAACGAACTGAATATTGCAGAAGAAGTTACTAAGCTTCGTGAAAAGTCACGCAAGCTTACTCAAAATATCTATGCCAAGCTTACTCCATGGCAGGTGGTTCAGGTCGCTCGGCACCCCCACAGACCCTATGCCCTTGATTATATCCAACGTATTTTCTCTGATTGGGAGGAACTGCATGGCGATCGTCATTTTGGTGATGATAGCGCAATTGTTGGTGGCATAGCCCGATTGGGTGACAGTCCGGTAATGATAATTGGCCAGGAAAAGGGCAGAGGTGTCACTGAGAAGGTAATGCGTAATTTCGGTATGCCCAAAGCAGAGGGTTATCGCAAGGCATTACGCCTTATGGAAACCGCTGAACGATTCAAAATGCCGATTTTGACACTGATCGATACTCCTGGTGCTTACCCAGGAATTGATTCAGAAGAGCGAAATATTTCCGAGTCAATTGCGCGTAATTTAGCCGTGATGTCGAGACTAAGAACACCGATCATATGTACAGTAATCGGTGAAGGTAGTTCTGGTGGGGCGCTTGGGATCGGCGTTGGCGATCATGTCAATATGTTGCAGTACAGCACCTACACGGTCATTTCTCCTGAGGGCTGTGCAAACATTCTTTGGAAGAGCAGCGATAAAGCCTCCGCAGCGGCAGAAGCAATGGGCGTCACATCGGCCGGTTTAGAGAAGTTGAATATAGTGGATAAAACCATCCCTGAACCGATGGGTGGGGCTCATCGTGATATAGAGGCAATGAGTTTGACACTAAAAGATCATCTATCTACACAACTTGCGGAACTGCAGTCGCAGCCTCTAGATGAGCTGCTGGCGAAACGATATGCTCGGTTAATGAGTTATGGTAACCCCGATTAGAAACGGCTAAATATCCGGCCTTTTTGTGGTTTTAGCTACCATCTTCCAATATCGAGATTGCAGCCATGGCTTCTGGGTCTTGATTTTTTATTTTATTAGCAATGTTGTGCTGGAAAAAGTAGCGAAAATCAGGGCATTTATTCGCTGGGTAAAGGCAATGGTCGCCAGGAAGAACTGGCGTTGTAGCCTGTTTTTCTTCATCTATCAGCATTGCTTCAATGTTACCGTTGTTGGATAGGCGCCAACTAACAATCTCTTTCAACACAATGTTGTTCATTCCGTCTGGGGATAGGGCCGCATGAGTACCGATGGAATCAGGTATTTCTTGGATGATTTCATCCGCTGAGTCACACTGATAGTCGTAATATTCCGCCGCGGTTTCCAGCTCTACAATCTTGTGCATTGGCGCATTAAAAAATAGTTCGTCTACGCCCTCATCATAGTAGCCCTGCCATCGGCCATTAAGGGGGTCGTTGATTTCATTACAGGCAACTAATTTGTCTAGCCAGGGTACTAGGCCAACAACCTCGCCATTCATTTTAAGGCCCCAGGCTAGGAGTTTCACTGAGAATAATTTGTCAGGATTCTCGGTATTGCTATAGAGTATTTCTAGGCCGTCTAGCTCTGCGGCAACTCGAATTATACGGTTGTCGGAGAGTTCAGAGAGGGGTTTGCGAGTGAATATATCGATTACATTGTCATGGGAGTGATCAAGCGCCGAACTAGGCATATAACTATCTCCTTATGGCAGTAGTGAGGTATAGCACTAACACTACATAAGGTACTCTAGATCATTAAAAAGCACAACACTTTGTGTTTCACAGAGTAGAATTGTCACCTGCCACTTTTCTTATGGGTCTGTCTTTGGTTGGTTTTGGATAGATGTAAACTCATGTAAACTGGGGGTAGGCGACGATGTTTGTCGATTATTGGGAACCCAAAAGGCCTCTTTATTATTGATTCAATTAAATTAGCGGTCATCAATGAAATATTTGCTGCCGAGTTTTCAGAAGCCTTTGGTACTGAGTTAATTGGTGGTGCTGAAGAGCCTCTATATTTGCCGGCGGGGCCTAACTCCCCAGTGGCAAAAATATTCTATCGACAGGATTTTCTTGCCAGTGCGCTACATGAAGTCGCTCATTGGTGTATAGCAGGTAAAGCTCGCAGAGCAATAGAAGATTTTGGCTATTGGTATCATCCAGATGGTCGGACGGTGGCACAACAAAATAAGTTTGAGTTAGCGGAAGTCACACCTCAAGCATTAGAGTGGATGTTTAGTGTGGCCTGCAGGAAATCATTCCAGATTAGTGCCGATAACTTAACTGGTGACGGTGAGGGTGAGGGTGATAATGACATCGAGTTTAGGTTAGCGGTGGTGGATCAGGCTCAGCAGTGGTGTTTATCTGATAAAATTCCTGTTCGAGGGTCGCAGTTTTTGAACGCTCTAATGGAGTATTATGAAGTCGATGCCAGATGCACTAAACATTATCAATTGAAGCACCTTGCCTAGAGGCTACTAATGCAAGCTTTTCTCATCGATTCCTCAATCTATATATTCCGTAGTCATTTCACATTGCCTGAAAATTGGCATGCGCCTGATAATGGATTTCCGACTCATGCAGTGTATGGCTTTACCAGCTTCATGATTGATTTGTTGCGACAAAAGCAACCAGAATTTATATTTTGCGCATTCGACGAGAGCCTCCATAGTGGTTTTCGCCACCAACTGTGTCCTGATTACAAGTCTAACCGTGAGTTGCCTGACGATGCTTTAGCTTTTCAGTTAAATGCCTGTCGACAGTTATGCCGCGTTCTCGGTGTGGCTGAGATGGCCTCTAATACCCATGAGGCAGATGATTTGATTGGCTCTATGGCTAGCTTAGTACGCAAAACTGATGTCCAGCCGGTGATTGTCAGTAGAGATAAAGATCTAATGCAGTTAGTTGGAGAACAAGATTTATACTGGGATTTTGGTAAGGCCCATCCAGTATCTCAGGCGCAATTGGAACAAAAGTTAGAGATAGGCTGCACTCAAATGGTCGATTATTTAGCGCTGGTGGGTGATAAAAGCGATAATATCGCCGGGGTTCCTGGCGTGGGTGAAAAAACAGCTAAACAGCTTCTTTCACACTTCCCGAATATCGACGCAATTCTTGAGCACCTTGATCAGCTGCAAGACTTACCGATAAGAGGTGCTAAAAAACTAGCTGACAAACTGCTCGGCAGTACCGATCAAATGATGCTGGCACGAGAGTTAGCGACAATAATAACCGATGTCCAGTCCATGCCGACGGTCAAGGATATTAGCTGGCAGGGTATTCAAGTTCAGGCGCTTGAATTATTCGCTGAAGAGATGGGATTTGGCAGCGTATTCTCCGCGCGAATAGCGGATCTTAAACATCGACCTATAGCCTCAATGTTTCGAGTGTAAAACAGTTATGAAAAATCGATCACTAACAATTGTTGCGGATCAAAATATGCCCTTGGTCGAAGAGCTATTTGGCCGGTACGGCGAAGTTCGGCTTGTTGCCGGGCGGTCCATCTCTGCGGAGGATGTTGCAGATGCTGACGTTTTATTGGTTAGGTCAGTAACGCCTGTAAGCAGCAGTTTACTGGAAAGCTCTAGGGTCAAATTTGTTGGATCAGCTACCATCGGTATTGATCACGTAGACACAGACTTTCTCCGCAATTCTGGTATACGTTTTGCCTTTGCACCTGGGTGCAATGCCAAAGCAGTGGTTCAGTATGACTTATCTGTAATGTCCAGGTTGATGCCTAATTGGCACAATCAAACGGTCGGCATTATTGGCTGTGGCAATGTCGGTGGCCGTTTATACAGTACCTTAGTGGCTCTGGGTGTGAAATGCCGTGTTTATGATCCGTTTTTACCTAAGGACGGCAATATTCCTATTGATGATTTTAATGAGGTTTTGAGAAGCGATATTGTTTGTTTGCATACACCGCTAACCTATGCGGGCTTGTACCCTACGTATCATCTACTCAATAGAGCAGCCTTGGAAATATTAAGACCTGGGGCACTTCTCATTAATGCAGGACGAGGGGAGGTTATTGATACAGAGGCTCTTTTAGAAAAACTACGTTCTAGTATGCCGCTCTCTGTCGCACTGGATGTGTGGGAATCCGAACCTGATGTTTGTCCTAATCTCCTAAAAGAGGTATCTCTAGCAACGCCGCATATTGCAGGCCATACCCGAGAGGGTAAAGTTAAAGGGACCACAATGGTATTCGATGCCTTTTTAGCGTGGTTAGGGGTTGAAGAGAGCTGCAGGGATGATCTAAGCCTTACTCCAGTTGACATTGATACTCTATCGATCAACTCGGTGGTCGAGGCAGTATTGGCGAGTTACGATGTCCTTGACGATGATCAGATGATGCGTCAGCGGCTGTCTGGGCTAGTGAAGGGATCGCTGGAGCAAAGAGATATGTTTGATGTACTGCGTCGAGAATATCCTGTGCGAAGAGGCTTTGAATCAACCATTATTCGCTCTTCTGGTCATCTAGGTAAGACTAAATTGGACAGCGATTTAGCGGCCCTGGGCTTCCTCATATCAGATCATGCCAAGATGGGACTGTAATCGTTTCTTAGCGCTTACTGACTACCGACTATTGTCGGTATGCCAAGAGAAAGCTAGCGAGTCTAGCGATGGCTTCTGTGAGTTGATTCTTGTCAGGCAAAAAAACGATTCTGAAATGTTGAGTATCTTGGTAATTAAATGCTGAGCCTTGAACAATTAGCAGATGCTGCTGTTTAAGCAGCTCAAGCACAAACATTTCGTCATTTTCAATGGGGTAAACGGCGGGATCTAATTTAAAGAACAGGTACATGGCCGATTTTGGTTTTACACAGCTAACACCAGGGATTGCCGTTAGCAGCTCTAAGCACAGATCCCTTTGGGCAAGGAGTCGCCCACCAGGGAGTATCAGATCATTTATGCTTTGTCGGCCGCCTAGTGCTGTTTGAACCGCTAGCATTGCGGGTACGTTCGCACATAACCGCATAGATGCAAGCATCTCAAGCCCCTCTAAATAACTTGTAGCATTGGCCTTGGCGCCACTGACAAGCATCCACCCAGACCTGAATCCAGCCAGTCGATAGGTTTTTGAAAGTCCGTTAAAGGTCAAGCAAAGAGTGTTTTTGGTGAGAACCGATAGCGGATGATGAACGCTGCCGTCAAACAAAATTCGATCATATATTTCATCTGCAAATACGATGAGGTTATGTTTTTCGGCAATAGCGACTAAACCTCGCAGTATGTCCTCAGAGTAAACAGCGCCAGTAGGGTTGTTTGGATTTATAATAACTATACCCCGGGTACGAGCGGTTATTTTACTTTCAATATCGGCTAGGCAGGGCTGCCAGCCTTGATCTTCATCACATTTATAATGTACCGGACTACCGCCAGATATTGCCACCGCCGCTGTCCATAGAGGGTAGTCTGGGGCTGGGATTAAGATCTCATCATTGAGGTTGAGTAGACCTTGCATTGCCATGACGATCAATTCACTGACACCATTTCCCATGATCACATCGTCAACATCGATGCTATCAACCCCTTGAAGCTGATAGCGTTGGACTACCGATTTCCTGGCCGAAAAAAGGCCTTTACTGTGTGAATATCCCTGAGCGCTTCGAAGATTATGGATAACATCGCGCATTATTTCATCAGGGGCATCGAAACCAAAAGCGCCAGGATTTCCGATGTTTAACTTCATGACCTGCTGACCATCAGCTTCCAATTGATTGGCATAATCAAGAACTGGCCCCCGGATTTCATAATTCACATTATGCAGCTTGTCAGATTGTAAAACCTTGTTCATAATCGACCATCGAAAACGGTGTTTGGAGAGCCGTTATTGTACCTAAAAAAATGGATAGTTTTGGGATAATAGATGCGAATTTTAAGCTTAGTTGGCCAGTTTTCTCTCTTGGGGTCGGTGTTTATCCTATTGGGGTTTGAGTTTCAGCTTGTGCCTTCGGGCGTTCCGTTTGCATTCATTCTATTTTGTTTTCTGGTTGTAAGTTTTCTAACCGGGGCTGTTGGAATCGGTGTTGGTTGCTTCGGGTCTTTTAATAGTGGCCTCAGGCGGGCCGAGTTTCTCGCTTTGATGGCGTCTTGTGTCATTCCTTTTCTTTTAGTTCATCTTATTGTCGGTGCTCAAAACTTCTCTTTGGGCGAGACCAATGATGTAACAACAAACATTGAAAACCCTCC